>JANOSS010000129.1:0-54089 GCA_031415995.1 Caulobacter sp.
GCTCCCCCAGAGGGGGAGCAGCGCCCTGTGGATAACTTTTCGGCTGTCGGAGAAGGTTGGTAGGCCCGGAGGGACTCGAACCCCCAACCAGACCGTTATGAGCGGTCGGCTCTAACCATTGAGCTACAGGCCCCCATGAACGGGCGTCACGTTCGGAGGAAGGGCGCATTAGCATGGGCGTAACGCGGCTTAAAGCTCCCGTTCAGGTTCGATCCGTCATCAGGGAACCATACAGGGTCGGTCAAGCTTACAGGACCACCCGACAGGAGACTTCAGTCATGACTTCGTTCGCCGCCCGCATCGCCTCGGCCGCCCTGATCCCCGCCGCCTTGGGAGGCGCGTTCGCCCTCGCTGCCGCCCCTGCCATGGCCCAGAGCGCGCCGGACGCCGCCTTCCGCGCCACCACCTTCAGCCTGGCGGCCTTTGGCGAGACCAATGTCGCCCCCGACATGGCCACCATCACCCTGGGCGTGCAGACCGACGACATGACCGCCGCCGGCGCCCTGAAGGCCAATGGCGCGAAGATGAACCAGGTGATGGCCGCCCTGCGCAAGGCCGGGATCGCCGACCGCGACATCCAGACCTCAAACCTGAACGTCAACCCGCAATACATCTACGAGCAGAACCAGCCGCCAAAGTTCAACGGCTATCAGGTCACCAACCAGGTGACGGTAACGGTGCGCGACCTTGGCAAGCTGGGTCAGGCGGTGGACGCCACGGTCGGCGCCGGCGCCAACACCGTGGGCGGCATCAGCTTTGGCCTGCAAAACCCGCAGGTCGCCGAGGACGCGGCTCGCATGGACGCCGTGAAAGCCCTGCAGGCCAAGGCTGACCTCTATGCCCGGGCCACGGGCTACAAAATCGTGCGCCTGGTCAATCTGGGCGAGGGCGGCGGCTATTCGCCCGCGCAGCCGATGCCGGTGTTCGCCATGGCCAAGCGCGAGATGGCCGACTCCACCCAGATCGCCGCCGGCGAGCTGAAGGTGCGGATCGACGTCACGGCCACCTATGAGGTGGCCCGCTAAAAGCCAGCCTTGGCGAAGGCGCGCTCGACGCGCTCCTGAACCTCACGACCCGGCAGGGCCCGCTCGCCTTCCATGACCGCCACATAGGTCAGGTTGCGGGCGGGCTTGCCCTCGCTGGGCGGCACCGGGCCCATGGCCCAGCCGACGGTGTTGACCCCGCCGGTGCCCGACGGACAGCTGGCGAAGCGGGACGGCTTGCCAACGGCGCTCTTGAGCACGATCTCGGCGATCACCGGCTGGCCGCCCGCGCAGGTCGGCAGGTTGCGAGCGCAGGTGATGTAGCCGCCCGCGCGCCAGACGACCGCGCCCGAGGCGTCGGCCATCATCACGCAGGTCGAGGGCGAGCCGATGGCGCGGCCGATGGACTCCGTAAGCCGGACCTCGTCGATCCCGTCGGGCAGTTTGGGCACGCAGCCGGCCAGCAGGCCGGCGACAAGGGTTAGTCCGACCAGACGGCGCATGGTCAGGCGGCCGTCTTGATCAGGTTGCCGTCATCCAGCAGCACCACGGTCGGCGCGTAATTGCGCGCTTCCTCGGCCGGCAGCTGGCAGTAGGTGACGATAATCACGGTGTCGTTCTTCTGCACCAGGCGCGCAGCGGCACCATTGACGCCGATCACCTTCGAGCCACGCGGGGCCTCAATGGCGTAGGTGGTGAAGCGCGCGCCATTGGTGATGTTCAGCACATCGACCTGCTCGTTGGGCAGGATGCCCGAGGCGTCCAGCAGGTCACGATCGATGGCGATCGAGCCTTCATAGTCCAGGTCAGCCTGGGTGACGGTGGCGCGGTGAAGCTTGGCCTTGAGCATGGTGAGCAGCATGGCGGAACCTGTATCCCCTTGAGTAAGCTGGGCTTTGCCACGGCCGCTACACACATGGGCCCAAGGCAGTGGGGCCATATAGCCACGAAGCCGCGCCGGTTCAATCGCCCCGCCCCTTCAGTCGAAAGAAGTGAGTCGAAAGGGTTAACAACAGCTTGTATCCGCGCTAGGTTTGAAAGAACGGGGTTATGCGGTGGGGACCATGCGTAACGGACAACTGATCGTCGCGGCGGCCATTGTCGTCGCGACAGTGGGGGTGGGCGCGAGCATCGCGTCCCGCGTCACGGCGCAGACACGGGTGGATCCGGCGACCGGCGCGCCGATCGGCGCCACCCGCCCGCCCGTTGTGACCCGGGTACCTCCCGCGACGACCGTTCCGCCGCGCAGAGGCGGCCGGGTCGACTGGCAGGGTGCCGTGGGCGGCCTGCGCCAAAGCGGCGGCGCGTCCGACACCCTGGGCGCCAATCTGGACAAGAGCGAGGTGGACGCTACTCGCGTGCCGATCCTGCTGCCCAATGACGCCAAGCTGACGGCCGGGGCCCGCATCTACAGCTTCGGGGACTACTATACGATCACCGCCGACGCCCCCGGAGCCGGCATCTCGCTGAGCGGCACGACCGCCATCATTCCCCTGCCCGCTGCAAAGCCCCTGAAGATCGATCCAGTCGGTCCCGAAGGTCTGACGGTGCAGCGCACGGTCGATGGCCAGCTGGCCAGCTTCATCCGCTATGGCGTGCTCTACACCGTCGAGATCCGCTGCGAGAAGGCGGGCGACCTGCGCTGCACTGACGACAACTATGTGTTGGGTCTGGTCGGCAAGACCACGACCGTGGTGCTGGGCGCCGCCGCCCGCGCCGAAGCCGGCCTGGGGGGCTGAGCCGATGAGCAAGCTGCCCGCGCCCCTGGTCCTGGTTGTTGCGGCCGCCCTGGCCCTGACAGCCTGCGATCCCAAGACGCCTGCGCCCAACGCGCCGCCCAAGCCGCCGTCGGCCGACCCCGGCCCGCCGAAGGCCGACGACGAGCCCGTCGATGGCGGCGCCGAGCAGGAAGCCTCCGAGCCCCTGCCGCCCAGCCCCGGCGATCCGGTGCAGCCGGCCGAGCCGCCCGCCCCCTCCACCGCCACCTTTGACCACGGCCCCGCCGGCCAGCTACCCAGCGGACAAGGCTCGGGCTATCTTGACCGCACCGTCTGGGCGCCGGCCATGTGCTGGCCCCTGCAGGAAGCCGGCTTCGCAAATTCGCAGGTCTATGGCGCCGGCGGCGGCATGGGACCGCCCGGCAAGCCCAGCCAGTGCGACAGCCTGAACTACACCCTGCCCTGGCGCGACAATTTCTGCGAAGCGCGGTCGCGGACCAGCCCCCTTTGCGCCTCAGGAACCGGTCACCAGGGCCAGGACATCCGCCCGGCCACGTGCAAGAAGAACGAGCACTGGGCGGTGGCCACCGAGGCCGGCACGATTACCGACATCGGGACCTATACCGTTACCCTCGTGGGCAAGGCCTCGCCGCACTATACTTACCGCTATCTGCACATGCAGACGACGACCTTGGCTGTGGCGGAAGGGGCCAAGGTCACGGCCGGTCAGAAGCTGGGCAAGGTGTCCAACGACTTTGGCGGCACGCCCACCACCATCCACCTGCACTTCGAGATGCGGGCGGGCCTGGCCGGGGTGACGACCAACGGCAAGCCGGTGGCTGTCCAGACCTTCATTCCGCCCTATCTGAGCCTGGCCGAGGCCTATCAACGCAAGCTGAACGGCGGGACCTGCGGCTAGACGGATGCGGCCTTCAGGAATGTCGTCATCTCGCCCAGAAGGTTGGTCTTGGCGCGGAACGGGCGCGACAGGGCCAGCACCGTGTCGGCGTGATCCAGCCCGGGATAGTGTCGCTCTTCGACCTTGCCGCCCGCCTGGCGCAGGGCGGACGCCAACTTGCGGGTGTTGCGCGGATAGACCGTGGTGTCAGCGTCTCCAGAGGCCAGGAAGGCGGCCGGCGAGCGGGCGTTCGCATACTGTCCTGGCTGGGTGGCCGGCAGATCCTCGGCATGACCGAAGGTGCGCCGTGTGACCGGCCCATCCAGGGGCAGGAAATCATAGGGTCCCGACAGCCCGGCGAAAGCCCTCACGACCTTGGGCTCAACGCCCGCCGCCTTCAGATAGCGAGGGTCCAGGGCTAGCATGGCGGCATTGTAGGCGCCGGCCGAGTGACCGATCAGGACAATCCGTTCAGGATCCCCGCCCAAGTCCCTGGCGTTGTCGACTGCCCAGCGCACCGCCGCCGCGCAGTCATCGAGAAAGTCAGGAAAGACGACCTCGGGATAGAGACGGTAGTCTGGCACCAGGGTCAGGAAGCCCCGCGCCGCCACAGCCCTGCCCGCCCAGGCATAGTCGGCGCGCCGGCCCGAATCCCAAGAGCCGCCATAAAAGAACACCGCCACCGGCTCTGCGCCCGTCGCCGTGGGCGGCGCGTAGACGTCCAGCGTCTGACGTGCGCTTTTCCCGTAGGCCGCGCCCCGCAAGGGCGTGCGCGCAGCGTCCTTAGGCGTCAGGGTCGCGAACATCGAAAGCGGCGAGCACGCGCTCGCCAGGGATCCCGCTAGGGCCGTCAAGCCGACGCGTCGCGTCATAGAACCACTCACCACGTCTCGCTCCGCCCGTGCGTCCTTTTAAGGATACGCGAGAAACGCGGTTTTGGACGAGGCGATTTCAGCGCCCTTCGACCAGCTTGCCGATGGCGTCGAGATAGAGGCCAAACGCCGCGCGGCCGACCTCGGTCAGGCTGACGCGCGTAAGAGGTTTGCGGCCGACGAAGCTCTTGTCGATCGCCACATAGCCTGCGTCCTCAAGCTTGCGCAGGTGGACCGACAGATTGCCGTCGGTCACGGACAGCCGGGCCTTCAGCGCGTTGAAGTCGGCAACCTCGGCGCCCGACAGATAGGCCATTATCCCCAGGCGCACACGTCCGTGAATGACCTCGTCGATGCGATCGATCTCGAAATCGTCCATGGCGACCTAGACGATGTCCGACGGTTCTTGCCGCATCAGGATCAGGCCCGGGACCATCGCCAGCAGATACAGGGCGGCGGCATAGCCCAGCCAGGCCCCGCTATTGCCCATCAGCAGCGCCATCCCGATGGCGCTCGCGAACGATGCGACCGCCACGACCTTCAGCCAGGTCGACCGAGACATCGCTGCCGCCACCGACCAGGCGCCGCCATAGAGCGCCAGCACGATCGACGGCGAGAAGTTGATCAGGTTGATGTCCCGGGTTTTCCAGCTGGCCACGGCCAGGGCGGTGAAGATCACGAAACAGCCCCAGCCTACGCCCATCCAGGCGTTGCGCATCGCGCGATTGCCAGATGAGCCCGCCCCGGGCTTGGCGCCGATCCCGCGCCTGAGCACGGCCACCATAGCCAGGTGAAGGATGACAGCGCCGATCCAGACCACCGTCAGCATGAAGGATGGAGCGCGCAGCACCTTCGACAGGATCGCCCACTGTATCAGGCTGGCCGTGCCGAAGATCGCGCCAGCCGAAACCAGAATCGAGCCGCCCAGCAAGGGCGCCTGACGCCCCTCTTCGGCCAGGGCGCGCATGAACGCGATATCGTCGCGGATGGCCTTCATTTCTTCAGTCACAACGCATCTCCCCCGCGCTCAATGAGACGAGGGATAGCGAATTCACTTTGCGCTGTAAAGTTCTTTTCAGAGCTTGAAGCCGCCGGCCACAACCTTGGCGTTGACCGCCTTGGTGATCTTCACATAGCCCTTGGCCGGATCACGGAAATAGAGCGGATCCTTGGTCATGGCCGGGTCGAAACCATCGGTGACGAGATCGATCTTACGATACTTGAAAGTGCCGGTGGTCTCGATCTCGCGCTGCAGGCGCACAAAGATAGGCCGGGCATAGGCCGGCAGTTCCCGATCGACATGTTCGGCCAGGGTCGTGATATCGAACTCGGGTCCCACCACCAGCGACGCCATGCCGGCCTTGCCGTCGAGGTCGCCGATCTTGACACCATAGACATTGACTTCCAGCACCCCTGGCACCCCGGCCAGGCGCTCGGAGACCTCGCTGGTGGCGACGTTCTCGCCCTTCCAGCGGAAGGTGTCGCCGATCCGATCGACGAAATAGATGTAGTCGTCGCTGTCGGTGCGCAACAGGTCGCCGGTCCGGAACCAGGCGTCGCCCTTGGCAAAGACGTCGTGCAGAACCTTCTTCTCGGTCGCGGCCTTGTCGGCATAGCCGGTAAAGTTGGATCGGGCGTCATTGGCGATCTGGCCAATACATTCGCCGACCTCGCCCGGAGCCACCTCGATGCAGGAACCGTCGACGCCACGGATCGGCATCTCTGTTTCCACATCAAACTGCACAATGCGGATGTTGAACTTCTTCCTCAGATAGCCGGGAATACGACCAATGGCCCCGCGCTTCCCGTCGAAGTTGAAGAACGAGACATTGCCCTCGGTCGCGCCATAGAATTCCAGCACGCTGCCGACCTTGAAGCGATCCATCATGTCATCCCAGACGTCGGGCCGCAGGCCGTTGCCGAAGATCTGGCGAATCTTGTGGTTGCGGTCCTCGTCGCTGGCCGGCTGGTTGGCCAGATAGCGGCACAGCTCGCCGATATAGACGAACATCGTGCAGTTCTCTGTGCGGATATCGCTCCAGAAGTGCGTGGCCGAAAACTTCTTGCGAAGCACGATCGACCCGCCATTCAACAGCCCCGCCCCCATGGCGCAGAGGCCGCCGGTGGCGTGATAGAGCGGCAAGGTCACATAAATGCGGTCGGTGTGACGCGCGTCGGTCGAACCGGCGAAGCCGCGCATATAGAGTTGCGTCCGCATGTGGGTAATGCGCGCGGCCTTTGGCAACCCGGTGGTGCCGCTCGTGAAGATGTAGAGCGCGGTATCCTTGGCGGTCAGCCCGCCCCGGGCTGTCTCGCGGTCGGGACGCAGCTGGCTGCAGCTCTTCAGGGCGTTGACCAGATCGCGCTGGTCGCCATGAGCCTTGCCCAGCACCCATTGCTGGACATGGCGGCCAAGACCATCCTTGACCTGTTCGAAACAGGGCGAGGTCTCGGGATCGACGATGCAGTGCAAGGCCTGGGAGATGTTCAGGCAGTGGGCCAGGGCCGGGCCAGTCAGCTGGTTGTTGATCAGCGCGGTGGCGACGCCAACCTTGGACAGTCCGTACCAGATGGCCAGATATTCCAGGCGGTTGGGCATGAACAGCGCCACCGTCTGACCGCGGGTGATGCTCTGCCCCTTGGCCCAGTGGGCGTAACGGTTGGCGATGGCATCCAGCTCGGCATAGGTGATCGTCTTGCCTTCAAAGGTGATCGCGGGGCTGGCAGACCAGCGATCGACCGCCGCTTCGAGATCATCGCAGATCAGGTTGGCGCTGTCGGGAGCGATGGATTTCACGCGCTTGAGCGTGCGCATCAGCCCCTTCAGGAACACCCACTCGCGCTTCAACCTAGCCTGCAAACGCATAAGCACCCTCCATTCAAACAACCATTGGAGAGCGCCGCGCGGCGGGTCAAGCCGCGGAAGGCGTCTTTCGGTCAGAGCCTGGAACCGGGCATGCTGCCCCGGCGATCGGCGATACGAAAACGCACTTCGCCGCGCTTGAAATCAAGGGCCACGTGCTCGAACTGCTGCAGAACATCTGACCCGATCAGCATGGCGGGATCGTCCTGCATGCCCCAGTATTCGAAGGTATGGACGGGTCCGGTCACGAGCGGCACGTTGCGCAGAACCATCTTGCCCAGGGTGAGCGTCTTGAGCACTGCGATGCGGCCAGGCAGGGTCTGCCCCGTGACGCTGCGCAACTCGACGTCGATCACATCACCCTGGATGACGTTGCGCTGGCGGGCCGCTTTCAGGAGGGCCAGGTTACCCACCGTGGTGGTCGAGCCACTGTCAAGGAACGCCTTGAGCATCTGACCGGGTATGTGGGCATCAATCAAGGTAAGACCACTGCGCCGGGTGCGAGCCTTGACGATGATGGTTCGTTCGTCCGGCAAGGGCAGAGCGGCCCCGACCTGCATCCGCCGCCCGCCGTAGTCGAGCATCAGGCTGTTGGAGCCCAACCAATCCAGGCCCAGAAGCCCGGCCGCGCCGAGATTGTTTCCGGGCAGCACCGACAGCGTCATCTGTCGATTGACCTTCTGGCCCACGCGAAGGCTGTCGATTCTCACGGTGTCGACCATCTGAACACCGGCGATTCCGTGCAACTCGACCTGGCCCGCACGCTTTAAACCCAGGCTATCGGCGACCTCGCTGGAGATAACCGAGCTGTTGGCTCCGGTGTCGACCATCAGGTTGAAAGGGCCCTGGCCATTCAGCATGACCTTCACCGTCAGGCGGCGAGCGGCGTCCAGATACTTGAGCGGTTCGCTGCTGGAGACCTGGCTGACGTTGGGATCGCGGGCGAAGGCTGGAGGAGCCAGCAGTACGGCCGCCAGCCCTGCCATTCCCCTGCGAGAGATGGTTGAATCCACCATGTCGCCGCCTCCTCCACTGAGGGAGGAGGCTATACCCGCGCTTGAAGCGGCGCCAGTCAGGACAGCCGGCGCGTCAGCCTGTGGCGAGCTTGCGCTGATCGTCGCGGTCCGACTTCAGCTTCTCGGCCACCAGGAACGCCAGTTCCAGGGCCTGTTCGCCGTTCAGACGCGGATCGCAGTGGGTGTGATAGCGGTCGGCGAGATCGCCTTCGCCTACCGCCCGCGCGCCGCCCAGGCACTCGGTGACGTTCTGGCCGGTCATTTCCAGGTGGACACCGCCAGGGTGCACGCCTTCGGCATGGGCGATCTCCACGAACGACTTCACTTCCGACAGGATGCGGTCAAACGGCCTTGTCTTGTAGCCGGTCGAGGCCTTCAGCGTGTTGCCGTGCATCGGGTCAGTGGCCCAGACCACCGAGCGGCCGGCCGCCTTGGTCGCCTTCATCAGGCGCGGCAGGCGGTCGGCGATCTTGTCGGAGCCAAAACGGCCGTACAGGGTCAGACGGCCCGGCTCGTTGTGCGGGTTCAGCACGTCGATCAGGCGCAGCAGGTCGTCGCCTTCCATGGTGGGACCGCACTTGAGGCCGATCGGGTTCTTGACGCCGCGCATGAACTCGATGTGCGCGCCGTCCAGCTGACGGGTGCGTTCGCCGATCCACAGCAGGTGAGCGCTGGTGTCGTACCAGTCGCCCGAGGTGCTGTCGACGCGGGTCATGGCTTCCTCGAAGCCCAGCAGCAGGGCTTCGTGGCTGGTGAAGAACTCCACCTGATGCAGACCCGGATGGCTTTGCGGCGTCACCCCGATGGCCGCCATGAAGGCCAGGCTCTCGCTGATCTTTTCCGATAGCTCGCGGTATCGCGCGCCCTGCGGGCTGTCGCCCACGAAGCCCAACGTCCAGCGGTGGATGTTGTGCAGGTCGGCATAGCCGCCATTGGCGAAGGCGCGCAGCAGGTTCAGGGTCGAGGCCGACTGGCCATAGGCCTTCAGCAGACGATCTGGATCGGGAATGCGTTCCTCGGCCGTGAAGTCCATGCCGTTGATGTTGTCGCCCCGGTACGACGGCAGGGTCACGCCATTGATGGTCTCGATCGGCTCCGAGCGCGGCTTGGCGAACTGGCCGGCGATCCGGCCCACCTTCACCACCGGCTTGCCGCCGGCGAAGGTCAGCACCACCGCCATCTGCAGGATCAGCCGGAAGGTGTCGCGGATATTGTCGGCGTGGAATTCCTTGAAGCTCTCGGCGCAGTCGCCGCCCTGCAGAAGGAAGGCGCGGCCTTCGGCCACGTCGCCCAGCAGGGTCTTCAGCCGGCGCGCCTCACCCGCAAACACCAGCGGCGGCATCTGGCGAAGTGTTTGCTCAACCCGGTCCACAGCGCCCGCATCCGGATAGTCGGACGGGATGTGCTTGGCGGGCTTTGCTCTCCAGGTGGCGGGGGTCCAACGCGAGGTCATGACAGGCTCTATAACTTCAAAGGGAGCGGCTTTTACCGTAACCGCAGGGAAAAGGCAAAATCATGCGGCCGATCGCCGCTTTTTGACGAGAGTGAGGAAAGTTCATCCTAGCGGACGGCGTGGCGACTTCAATCCTTGCGCGAGATATCGCAGGCAATGACGGTCAGAGCGCCCAGGGCCAGCCACCATTCCTGCCAGACCCCAAAGCTCAGCGCGCCAATGGCCAGATAGGTGACCAGAGCGCCCGCCGCTATGGCGCCATCCTCCTGGGACTCGCCGGTCAGGGCCACGATCCTGTAAGCGACCCAGCTGAAGAAGATGCCGCCCAGGGCCGCGCCCACCGCACCAAGCTCGAGCCACAGCTGCATGGCGGCGTTGTGGGTGTGCAGCGGGATCGCCGGTCCAAAGGTGCGGCTGGCGTCCAGGCCCCAGCCGCGAATGGCGTGGGCCTGCACATGATCGGCGGTGAAGGCCCAAATATCCAGGCGGGCGTCCCAGGAGCGCGGCACGTGGCGATGCAGCCAGGCGATCAGTCCCGAATGCACGCCCCACAGCAGCATGATCGGACCCAGCACGAAGGGTGCGGCGACGGCGGCGACCAGCAGGCGCGCGGCCACCTTGCCAAACAGGCGAACTGCTCCGAAGGCCACAAAACCAAACGCCAGGGCGGCCCAGCTGGCGTCGGCGCTCAGCGCGAGGGCGCCGATGATCACCGCGCCCAGCAGCACGAACGCGGCGGGCGTCCAGCCCCGCCCGCTCATGATCCGGGCCGTGGGCCAGAACAGCAGCGCCAGGGCGTAGGTGGCGATCGACACCTTCACGACCGCAAGATCAGGTCGGATCGGATCGTTGGTCGCGGATCTCAGCCATTGATAGAAGGCCGCCCCGCTCACCCCGTCCAGGGCGACCAGAAGGGCCAGAGACAGGACGCTCACCGCCAGCACCGTGGCGGCGCTGCGGGCCGACCGGTCAGACAGACCGCGAAGGGCGGCGATCGCCGAACCGTACAGCGCCAGCTGGAACAGCAGCTTGAGTCCGGTGAAGGACTCCATGTCCCCACTGTCCTTCAGGTCGGCCAGGTTCGGCGCGCCGGGACTCCAGGACAGGCTGATCAGGGCCCAGACCACCAGAACGAACAGCGCCATGGCCGGAGGCGAGGCCGGCCGCGACTGCGCCAGTCCCGGCGTCGCCAGCAGTCCGCACAGGGCCAGAAGCGGCGCAAAGCCCAGCGGCGCGAGATAGCCCACGAATGGAACCATCGCGATGGTGAACACCGCGACAGCCCCTAGCCATTTCGTGGAACGTTGCGCGCCGCCGACAGACCTCATCCGGCGCCCACATCGGCCGGCGCGTACTTTTCCTTCATCGTCACCAGTTCCTCGGCCAGGGTCGGATGGACGGCGCAGGTCGAGTCCCACTGCTTTTTGGTGACGCCCATCTTCACGGCGATGGCGGCCATCTGGATGATCTCGGGCGAGTCCGGGCCCACCACGTGGACGCCAACCACCTTTTCGTCGTCCTGTTTGACCACCAGCTTGATCAGGCACCGGTCCTGAGCGCCGTAGAAGGTCGCCTTCATCGGCCGGAAGACCGCGCGATAGATATCCACCTTGCCAAATTCGTGCCGGGCCTCGGCCTCGGTCATGCCGACCACCCCGACCGGCGGCTGCGAGAACACGGCCGAGGCCACCAGGTCGTGATCGAAGCTGATCGGATTGTCGTAGAACTCGGTCTGGGCGAAGGCCGCCCCCTCGCGGATCGCCACGGGCGTCAGATTGATCCGGTCGGTGACGTCGCCGACGGCCCAGATGCCGTCGACACTGGTTTTTGAATGCTGGTCCACGGCGATCGCGCCGCGGTCGTTAAGCTTGACGCCCACCTTGTCCAGGCCCAGCCCCTCCACATAGGGCTCGCGGCCGGTGGCGAACATCACCGCATCGGTCTCGAAGGTCAGGTCATTGCTGAGCGTGCTGACCAAGCCGGCCTCTGTCTGCTCAAGGCTCCTATGCGAGCAGCCCAGCACAACCTTGATACCGCGCTTTTCCAGCTCGTCGGCCAGGTGCGAGCGGACGTCGTCGTCAAAGCCACGCAGGATGTTGGCCCCGCGATAGAGCAGCGTTGTCTCCACACCCAGACCGTTGAAGATGCCGGCAAACTCGACCGCGATATAGCCACCGCCCACCACCAGCACCCGCTTGGGCAGGGTGGGCATGTGGAAAGCCCCGTCCGAGGTGATGCCCAGCTCGGCGCCCGGAAAGTCCGGCCTCACCGGCCGGCCGCCGGTGGCGATCAGGATCTTGCGGGCGGTATAGCGGCCCGCGTCCTTGCTGCCTTCCTTGGGTAGAACCTCTACGGTGTGGGCGTCGACCACCCGGGCCTTGCCGTGCAGCAGGTGCGCGCCGGCCTTCTGCAGGTTGGTGACATAGATGCCCGACAGGCGGGCGATCTCGACGTCCTTGTCGTGCAAGAACCGCTTCCAGTCGAACGACCGCTCGCCAATGGTCCAGCCAAAGCCCTCGGCGGTCTTCAGTTGCGCGGAGACCTCACTGGCATAGACCATGAACTTCTTGGGCACGCAGCCGCGGATCACGCAGGTGCCGCCGACGCGATACTCTTCCGCCACCGCCACCTTGGCTCCCGACAGCGAAGCCAGACGCGCGGCCCTCACGCCCCCGGAGCCGGCGCCGATGACGAACAGGTCGAAGTCATAGTCAGCCATCGAAGGCTCCAGTCAGGCTAAGGAACAGCGGCGCTCTATCTAGGAGCTCAAGGCGTCAGGCGCACCACGCCATCGTCGGTGCCCAGGAGCGCCTCGTCGGCCAGATCCAGGAACAGGCCATGATCCACGACGCCTGTCACGGCCTTCAGCGCTGCGGCCAGGGCCGCCGGTTCCTCGATCTTGCCCGAAGCCATGTCGTAGATCAGGTTGCCGCCGTCGGTGACCACCACGCCGCGATCGGCCATCCGCAGGCGCGGCGGCGGCAGTTCGAACTCGGCGGCGATGTCGGCGAGGCGCTGGCCGGTATGCACATGGCCAAACCGCACCACCTCGATCGGCAACGGGAACTTGCCCAGCCGCTTCACGTGCTTGGCCGCGTCAGCAATGACCACACAGCGCTTGGAGGCTTCCCAGACCAGCTTTTCACGCAGCAGCGCCGCGCCGCCGCCCTTGATCAAGCTGAGGCCCGGCCCGATCTCGTCGGCGCCATCGACGGTAAGATCCAGCGCCTTGACGTCATCCAGCGCCGCCAGGGCGATGCCCAGTTCCCGGGCCAGATTGGCGGTGGCGTCTGAAGTCGGCACGCCCCGGATATCCAGCTTGCGGGCCGCCAGCGCCTTGACGAACCAGGCGGCGGTGGAGCCGGTGCCCAGGCCCACCACCATGCCATCCTCGACCAGTTCAGCGGCGGCTTCGCCAGACAGGCGCTTTTGATCGTCGGCGCTCATGTCTTGTCCCTCTTGGCGGCCTTGGCCTTCTTGGCCAGTTTCAGCGCCCTGAACGCCTCGGCCCAGCCGCTCTTGTTTTTCTGCTCGCTGCGCGAAAGCGCCAGAGCGCCGTCCGGCACATCCTTGGTGATCACCGAGCCTGAACCGGTCATCGCCCCGTCACCAATGCGTACCGGCGCGACCAGGGCGCTGTTGGAGCCGATGAAGGCCCCCGCACCGACATGGGTCTCGAACTTGTCGAAGCCGTCATAGTTACAGAAGATCGTGCCGGCCCCGATATTGGCCTTCTCGCCCACCGAGCCGTCGCCCAGATAGCTGAGGTGATTGGCCTTCGCGCCGGCTCCGACCTTGACCTTCTTGACCTCGACGAAGTTGCCGATGTGCGCGTCAGGGCCGATCTCCGCCCCGGGCCGCAGGCGGGCATAGGGACCGATCAAGGCCCCCTCGCCCACGGTCGCGCCTTCCAGATGGCTGAAGGCCTTGATCACTGCACCGCTGGCAACGCTGACGCCGGGTCCGAAGACTACGAACTGTTCCACGGTCACACCGGCGGCGATCTTCGTGTCCCAGGCCAGGTGCACCGTCTCCGGGGCCGGCAGGGTGACGCCCTCGACCATCAGGGCGTTGCGCCGGCGCTTTTGCCACACGGCTTCGGCGGCGGCCAGTTCGGCTTGGGAATTGACGCCCTGCACAGAGGCCTCGCCCGCGAAGCTGGCGCGAGTCGAAAGCTCGCGCCCGTGGGCGATGCCGACCACGTCGGTGAGGTAGTATTCGCCGTTGGCGTTGGCGTTGCCGACCTGGCCCAAAATGTCGAACAGCAGGGCCCTGTCGGCGGCCAGAACGCCGGAGTTGCAATGCCTGACCTGCTTGACGCTGTCATCAGCGTCCTTGGCTTCGACGATGCGCAGCAGCACATAACCGGGGGCCAGGATCAGGCGGCCATAGGCGCCCGGATCAGCGGCCTCGAAGCCCAGCACCGCCACATCGGCGCCGGAAGCGCGCAGGTCGAACAACGGCTCTATGACCGGCGCGCTCAGCAGCGGGCAGTCGGCGAAGGTCACCACCAGATCACCGTCGAAATCGGCCAAGGCGTCCTTGGCGGCCAGCACAGCATGGCCGGTGCCCATCGGCGGATCCTGGATAACCACGGCCGCCTCGCCCAGACGCTTGCGAGCATGGACGCCGACGGCGGGGCTGTGGGCACCCACCACCACGACGATGCGCACGCAGCCCAGCGCCTCGGCGGCGTCAATGGCATGGTCCAACAAAGCCCGGCCGGCGATCCTGTGCAGTACCTTGGGGGTCGGCGACTTCATCCGCGTCCCCTGGCCGGCGGCGAGGATCACGGCGGCCCGGGGGCGACTCAAGGCGGTGCTGGTCATGGTCCTGGCGACTCTCTAGGGAACGAACCAAAGTTGCATTAGCCGGCCGTTTAGCCGAAAGGCCAGATCAATGCATGACCTTCAAGCCCTCAAAGGCGCCACCATCGCCTTCGACCTCGACGGAAACCTCGTCGACACCGCGCCCGACCTCGTCGGAGCGCTGAATATGATCCTCGTCGAAGAGGGTCTGCCGCCCCTGCCGTTCGACGATGTGCGGCTGATGGTTGGACGCGGAGCGAGAGCGCTGCTGGAGCGCGGCTTCGCCGCCGCCGGCCATCCGCTGGACGCCCTGACTGGCCCAAAGCTGGTGGAGCGATTCATCGCGGTCTATCTCGATCGCATCGCCTACGAGAGCGCGCCCTTCCCCGGCGTGGTCGATGTTCTGGCCACCCTGCGCGGGGCCGGGGCAAGGCTGGTGGTCTGCACCAACAAGCTGACCAATCTGTCGGCGGCCCTGCTGGACGCCCTGGACCTGTCCACAGCCTTCGACGCGGTCATTGGCGCCGATCTGTCGCCTGCAGCCAAGCCCGACCCGATCCACATCCTGACCGCGATCAAGGCCGTAGGCGGCGATCCGCGCCGGGCGGTGATGGTCGGCGACAGCATCAACGACGCGCTCGCCGCCAATCGCGCCAATGTCCCGGCCCTGCTGGTCAGCTTCGGTTATACCGAGGAGCCGGTGGAGACCCTGGGCGGCGATCTGGTCATCCACAGCTTTTTGGATGTGCCAAAGGCCTGTATCCGCCTGTTGGCCTCTTGCCCCCGGCCAAACACCGGGCTATAGGCCCGTCCCTCTCGCGGATTGGTCCTGTGAAGGCCCCGTCCACCAGCGAGAACGGTTCAATTGAACCGCCCGAAACGGTTTGGTCGCGTAGCTCAGCGGGAGAGCGCCTGCTTCACACGCAGGATGTCACAGGTTCAATCCCTGTCGCGACCACCATTTCCCCTTTTTTTAATTCAAATGGTTCGTGGTCGCCGCCTCGCTCGTGCGCGCCGCACCTCCAGCGTTCCGGCCAAAAAGAAGGCCCGGCCATTGCGGGCCGGGCCAGTCATTAGGGAGGAAACGCCCAGGAAGGGCAGAGGCGCTCGCGCCTCACAGGTTGTCAGGTAGCGCCACCGACAGAACAATCAAGGGCGCGGCTCGGTAATTCCATGGATCGGGACATTATGGCGCAGCTTTAGACGGCCATCCCTGCGAAGAGCCGCCAGCCGACCATGGTTTATCCACAAGGCCTGTGGATAAACTCGGAGCGCACCGCCTGGACGCGAACATCGACGGCGCGCCGCAATGGGCTTCCCTCGCCGCGCATTCGCAGCGAAAGTCCCGGCCTGTTTCAAATCGCAATGCGAGGATCGGCCATGTGTGACGACGACATCCACCCAGGCCTGATCCACGATCCCACCGTGTCCCGCCGCGCCTTCGGTCTGATGACCGTGCTGGCCGCCGGGCTCGGCGGTGCGGCCCATGCGGGCGCGCCGGTCGTGGAGAAGGACGTCGAGATCAAGACGCCGGACGGCGTGGCCGACGCCGCCCTGTACTATCCCGAGGGCAAGGGCTCCTGGCCCGCCGTGGTGGTGTGGCCCGACGTGGTCAGCCTGCGTCCGGCTTTCCGCGAAATGGGTCGGCGGCTGGCGTCCTCGGGCTATGTGGTGCTGGTTCCCAACCTCTATTATCGGGTCAAGAAAGCCCCGGTGGTCGAGAGCGGCTTCAACTTCGCCAGTCCCGAGGACCGCGCCAAGATCATGCCGATGCGGGCCACCGTGACTCCGGAGGGCACTGACAAGGACGCTGCGGCCTATATCGCCTTCCTCGATGCCCTGCCCCAGACCAACAACAAGAAGAAGGTCGGTGTGCAGGGCTATTGCATGGGCGGTCCGCTGGCCTTCCGCACGGCGGGTATCTCGCCGTCGCGCGTGGCAGCCGTGGCGAGCTTCCACGGCGGCGGTCTGGTCACCGAGGCCCCGACCAGCCCGCACCTGACCCTGCCGGCCAGCAAGGCCGAATACCTGATCTGCGTCGCCGACAACGACGACAAGAAGGATCCGGCCGACAAGGAAAAGCTGAGGGTCGCTCTCGACGCGGCCAAGCGGCCGAACAAGATCGAGGTCTATGCCGGCGCGGCCCACGGTTGGACCGTGAAAGGCAGCCAAGTCTATGATGAGCCTTCGGCCGAAAAGGCCTGGGCCGAACTGCTGGCGCTGTACAAGCGCACCCTGGGCTGAGGTCCGGGCCGCGCCTTCGCCAGCGCGGCCGCCTTCGCCTGTCTGACGGGAGCCTCGCCGCCCCGTCAGCGGCCACCGGTATCGAGCACTCCATTTCGCCCGGAATCTTGGGTCGGGGGCACCTGACGAAAAAGTGGCACGGAGCGTGACAAGATCCCCCGCCGCGACCTAGAACAGCGACAATGAGCCAGGCTTCCTTCGACGGCATGATTGCCCTGCCCGGCGGCGTCTTCCAGATGGGTTCGGATGAACACTATCCGGAGGAGGCCCCGGCGCATCCCGTGGCCGTCGATCCGTTCTGGATCGATGAGACCCCGGTCACCAACGCCCAGTTCGCGCAGTTCGTTGCGGCGACGGACCATGTGACACTGGCCGAGATCCCGCCTGATCCGAAGCTCTATCCCGGCATGGACCCCGCCTTCGCCCACCCGGCCTCGGCGGTGTTCGTGCGGCCAGACCGCCTCGTCGATCCGCGCGCCGGCGGCGGGGAATGGTGGCGGCTGATCCTCGACGCGCGCTGGAACCAGCCCTTTGGCGAGGGCAGTTCCATCGCGGGGATCGAAGACCATCCGGTCATCCATGTCAGCCATGACGACGCGGCCGCCTATGCCGCCTGGGCCGGCAAGGATCTGCCGACCGAAGCGGAGTGGGAATTCGGCGCGCGGGGCGGCCTGGAAGGCGCAGCCTATGCCTGGGGCCACGACCTGGTGCCGGACGGCCTGATGCTGGCCAACTACTGGCAGGGCGCCTTTCCGGGCGAGAACCTGCTGACAGACGGCTATGAGCGCACCTCGCCGGTGCGTCGTTTTCCCGCCAACGGCTACGGCCTCTACGACATGATCGGCAATGTCTGGGAATGGACCTCCGACTGGTGGGCTGACCGCCATGAGACCAGCCCGACCCGGCCCTGCTGCGCCCCGCGCAACCCGCGTGGTCCGGCCAGTGGCGGCAGCCACGACCCCGCCCAACCGGGTCCGGTCATTCCGCGACGGGTGCTAAAGGGCGGCTCGCACTTGTGCGCGGAAAACTACTGCCGGCGCTATCGACCGGCGGCGCGACACCCGCAGCCTATCGACACCACCACCAGCCACATCGGCTTTCGCTGCGTGGTGCGGAAGGGTTAGACCATCCGACAGGCGGCCAAGGCTTCGAAAAGGTCGCGTCAGTCGATCACCCTTGCTACTGCCAACATGCTGTCAGCATAGCTCTGCCATGGTGTCCTCATGAGACGCGCCGAACGCCTATTCCAGATCATTCAGATCCTGCGTCGCAGCCATTCGCCGGTCACCGCCGACGCGATCGCTGTCGAACTCGAGACCTCCAAGCGTAGCGTCTATCGCGACATCGCGGCCCTGGTCGGGCAGCGAGCGCCGATCCGGGGCGAAGCGGGCGTTGGTTATGTGCTGGAGGCCGGATTTGACATGCCGCCGCTGATGCTGACTCCCGACGAGATCGAAGCCGCCGTACTGGGCGCCCAATGGGTGGCCGGCCGGGGCGATCCGGTGCTGGCCAAGGCGGCCCGCGACCTGATCAGCAAGATCGCCGCCGCCGTGCCCGAGCGATTGCGGCCCTATGTGCTGGAGCCTGCGACGGGCGCAGCGCCGGCCTGGAACGCCGCGCCCGACGGGCTGGACATTGCCCAGGCCCGGGCCTGGATCCACGCCGGACGCAAGATCCGGCTGGACTATCGCGATGAGCAGGGCGCGGTCAGCCGGCGGGTGATCTGGCCGGTTACCGTAGGCTATCGCGAGACCGTCCGCATGCTGATCGGCTGGTGTGAGCTGCGCCAGGACTTCCGCACCTTCCGTACCGACCGCGTGGTCGACGCCCAGTTCCTCGATGATCGCCATGGCCAGCGGCCGGGCCAGCTTCGGGTCCGCTGGCAAAAGCACATCGAAGCGGAACACGTCGCCTGGAAGCGCCAGAATCCAGACTAGAGCCCGTGGCGCCTGGCGAAGGTCTCGAACAGGCCCGGCCAGGCGGCGACCGGCTTGCCGGTAACGAAGCGCAGACCAAAACCGTGGCCTCCCTCATCGAAGATGTGCATCTCGGTCGGGATGGCCTTGGCCCTCAGCGCCGAGAACATCAGCAGCGCGTTCTCGACCGGTACCGACTTGTCGTCAGCGGCGTGCAGCAGGAACACCGGCGGCAGATCGGCGCTGACCTGCTTCTCGGGCGAATACAGCACGATCTGCTCTGTCGTCGGATTGGAGCCCAGCAGTTGCTTGCGCGATCCGCCGTGCATGGAGGCAGGGTCCATGGTGATCACCGGATAGATCAGGGCCGACAGATCGGGGCGGGCCGAAAGATCGTCAGCGGCGTCTATCCGCTCATAGACCTTGGCGGCGAACCGGGTCGTCAGACTGGCCGCGACGTGACCCCCGGCCGAGAAGCCCATAATGGCAAGACGGTCGGGCTTGAGGCCCATGGCGGCGGCGCGGGACCGCACCAGGCGCAGGCCGCGCTGGGCGTCCTGCAGCGGCGTATCGGGACCCGCGCTCCAGCCGTCGCCAGGTAGGCGATAAAGCAGGACGAAGCAGGTGTAGCCCCGGTCGGCCAGCCAGCGGGCGCTCTCATAGCCTTCCTTGTCCAGCACGACCCGCTTATAGCCGCCCCCCGGAATCAGCATGACCGCCGCCCCGTTGGGAGTCCTGGGCCGGAACACGACCAGGATCGGCTTGCGGATGTGGATCAGGGCGCGGTCGCGCAGGCCGCCGGGGTCGCCGCGCTCGACAGTGGCCTCGACGGCGGTGACTTTCGCAGCCCCGAGCGGGCCGGCCGGCCAAAGCTCGATGATCTCGGTCGGGTCGGTCATGGGAGGGGTCTCCGCTTTCGCCCTGCGCGCCAGGCCCGAGGCCAGCAGGCCGGTGACGACAGTGGCCAGCGCGCGGCGACGATTGAGCATGGAGCAGACCTTTCTGCGAACTGACTGACGTTTCGCCGCGAACCTTAGGGCCCGTTCCGGGTTCAGGAAACCGGTTTCCTAGCGCTCGGCGAACCGCAGGTGATGCAGCACGACACCGCTGGTCGTAGCCACGTTCAAGGAGTCGAAGCCACCCGCCATCGGGATGCCGATGGGCCGGGCGCGGGCCATCAGAGCGGCCGGCAACCCCGGCCCTTCGGCGCCGAGAAGCACCGCAGAGCGCTCCGGCGGCTTCAGCATCGCCAGGATCTCTGTGGCCACCGGCGACAGCGCCAGGGCCTCGAAGCCGTGACGCTCCAGCAGGCCGGCGGCGTCCTCGCCGCGCGCCAGCCAGGCCGTGGGCACGCTGAGCGTCGCGCCGACTGAAACCCGGATGGCCTTGCGATACAGCGGATCGCAGCAGTCGCTGTCGAGGATCACGCCGTCGACGCCGAAAGCGGCGGCGTTGCGGAAGATGCCGCCGATATTGTCGTGGTTGGCGACGCCGCACAGCACCAGCACCACCGCCCGGCCCTTTAGTGACGTCAGCAGCGTGTCGGCTGGCATCGGCTCAGGCTTGCGGCCCACGGCCAGGACGCCGCGATGCAGATGGAAGCCGGCGACGGCGTCCAGCACCGCCTGCTCGACCAGATAGACAGGCGTCTCGTTGGACAAACCCGCGAACACCTCGTCCAGCTTGTCGCGGCGCTTGGGATCGATCAGCAACGAGACCACCCGTTCGGGCGCATCGCGGACGAAAGCGCGCAGCACCGTCTCGCCCTCGGCGATGAACAGGCCTTGGCGGCCGACCAGATCCCGCTCGCGGATGTCGCGATAGGCAGCGACGCGCGGATCGTCCGGATCGGTGACGGTGATGAACTGCGGCACGGCTGCGGGCTTCCGAGAGGCTTACCGCACGCCTCGTATCGGCAGGATGGCCAGACCGCCAGCCATGGCGAGTGCGGCGGCCACCAGGAAGAAGGCCCGGAAGTCCATGTGGTTGGGCCCCAGCGATACGAAGGCCAGCATCGGCGCCAGGGCTTGCGGCAGGGTGTTGGCGAGGTTCAGCACGCCCAGGTCCTTGCCTGCGTCGCGCTGCGAGGGCAGCACCTGGGTCACCAGGGCGATGTCGACGGCGTAAAAGCAGCCCGCCCCGCAACCGAGCAGGACATAGGCGCCCAGCATGACGGGCCAGCTTGGCGTCGTCGAGAAGACCACCATTGCCAGACCCATGGTCAGGGCGGCGCCGGCGGCAAACAGCTTTCGGCGCTTGAGACGATCCGACAGGATGCCGCCCAGCAGAGCGAAGGTGACGTTGGAGGCCGTCGAGACCGCGGTCAGGATCGCCAGACCCTCCTCGGCCCGGTGGCCCGGAAACAACCGCGAATAGCCGATGGCGTCCTGCAGGAAATACAGCATGTAGCCCTGCACCAGGCTGAGAGCGACCAGCACCATGAACCGACCCAGCCAGGCGAAGGCGAAGTCGGGGTGCTTGCGCGGATCGATCCACAGGGCGGCGATGAACGCGCCAAGCCTGAACGGTGGCCGGGCGTCCGGGGCCAGCGGCTTGTCGTCCAGCTTCAGCACGAAGGGCGCGAGGGTCAGAAGCAGCACCAGAGAAATGGCAACATACCGCGTCACCTCGGTCACCAGCAGACCGCCGATCAGCACGGCACCGGCCATGGTGCCAATCGGATTGCCCAGACTGAGAAACGCAGCCACGCGTCCCTTCTGGGTGTCCGGCACGCGGTCAGGCAGCACAGCCACGAGCGCCGAGAACATCAGGTTGAACATCAGCTGAAAAAGAATGATCCCGCCGATCAGGGCCATTGGCGTCTTGGCGGCCATGATCAGCAGGTAGGCTCCGGCCGCGCCCAGCGAGCCGACCACCATCCAGGGCCGACGTCGGCCAAACCGCGAGGTCGTGCGGTCACTGATCGCGCCAGCCAGCAGGTTGGCCACGCTGGCGACCAGGGCCCCATAGAACGCCACCTGGCTGAGCAGCAGGGCCTTGTTCGCCGGATCGATCGCCTCGGCCTTCAGGGGCAGCAACACCTGCAACAGAGGCATGAAGCTGACGAAGGCGCCGATCTGGGCCAGGGTGTAGGCGGCGATGAAACTGGTCCTGACCGGCGTGGCCGGCCGGGCTTCGTCGCTTGGCGACATGGGCGCTCCCCTAGCGCGGTCTGCGCCGCGTCTATGGCCAGACTGGCCTTCCGGGTCGGCCGACACAAGGCCGCCCGCGTGTCATTCGCCGATACCCTTGAACCCGGGTGAATTTTTCTCGCCGCAAGCGTCGCTAGAGCCACAAGAAATGCTCTACGCTGGTCTCATGGGTTTGAGTCTCATTCGACAGGACTTGGCGGTTCAATGGCCTCGGTGACGATCTACGACGTCGCCGCACGGGCTGGCGTCTCCATCAAGACCGTTTCCCGGGTCATGAACAAGGAGCCCAATGTGCGGCCCGCCATGCGCGAGCGCGTGCTTGAGGCGGCCGGCGCCCTGGACTACAGCCCGAACCTTTCGGCGCGTAGCTTGGCCGGTTCGCGGTCCTTCGTGATCGCGGTGTTCGTAGACGCCGCTCTGACGATCGACCACTGGCGTAGCGAGCGTGGTGCCGATTATCTCAGCCGTATCCAGTTGGGCGCGACGCTGCAGTGCCGCGATGCCGGCTATCATCTGCTGATCGAACTGATCGACCACGATGCCCCGCGCGTCAGGCAGGAAGTCGCCGCGCTGCTGGCGGCGCTAAAGCCCGACGGGGTCATACTGACGCCGCCCAGTTGCGACAACGAAACCGTCCTGGAACTGCTCGACAAGGCCGGCACGCCCTATGTGCGGCTTGGCCCCGAGCGCCGGGACGGCGTTGGCCCCCGTGTGCACATGGACGACTTCGCCGCCGCCCGGGAGATGACCCAGCATCTGGCCGGCCTGGGCCATCGGCGCATCGGATTCATCGTCGGCGAGCCGCGATACGGCGCCAGCCAGGCCCGGCACGGCGGCTATCTGGACGCCATGAAACAGCTGGACCTCCCGGTCGCCGACAGCTGGGTCCGGCAGGGCGATTTCACATTCCAGTCTGGCCTTGATCAGGCCAAGGCCCTGCTGAGTCTGCCCGATCGCCCGACCGCGATCTTCGCCAGCAATGACGACATGGCCCTGGGTTGCCTGGCCGCCGCAGCCGAGCTTGGCCTGATGGCACCCGGTGAGGTCTCCGTAGCGGGCTTCGACGACAGCCCCAGCGCCCGCTTTAGCCGGCCGCAGCTGACCACGGTGCGCCAGCCTGTCGTCGAGATGGCGTCCCTGGCCACCCGACTGCTGATTTCCGGGGTCATCAAGGGCTCAGCCTCGAAGGGCGAGCCCCTGGACGAGCTGTTGCCCTTCGAGCTCATTCACCGGGCGTCAACCGCTCCGCCCCCCTCGCCCTAAAGCGAAACCTCGCCAAGGCTTGGGTCGGGCCGGGTTCACCGGCCCGGGCGAGCGAAGGCTGCGACCCGGGCGCGCGCCGCGTGAACCGGATTTTGATCCGACGCCGGCTCTGCCTGGATCTGTCCACCCGTGCGGAAGGCGCCGACACGATTGGCAAGATCGGCCGCCTCCACGCGCAAGGTCTGGGTCGACTGGCTGGACTGGTGGACCATCGCCGCATTGCGCTGGGTGACCTGATCCAGCTGGTTGACCGCCGTATTGACCTGACTGAGGGCAGAGGCCTGCTCGTTGGCCGATGCGGCGATCTGGTTGATCAGGCTGTCGATACCGCCGACCTTCTCGACGATGCCACGGAGCGCTGCGCCCGTCTGGCCGACCAGATCGACACCCTCGCCGACCTGCCGGCTGGATTCGGCGATCAATAGCTTGATCTCCTTGGCGGCGTCCGCCGAACGCTGGGCCAGCGCCCGCACCTCTTGGGCGACGACCGCAAAGCCTCGGCCGGCATCGCCGGCTCGAGCGGCTTCGACGCCCGCATTGAGGGCCAGAAGATTGGTCTGGAAGGCGATTTCGTCGATGACACCCAGGATCTGCGAAACCTGATTGGACGAGCCTTCGATCTTGGTCATGGCCTCGGCGGCGCGGGTGACGACAGCGCCCGACCGCTCGGCCTCGGCGCTGGCCTCGCCGACCCGCACGGAGACTTCCCGGGCGCTCTGCGCGGTCTTGCCGACGGTAGCGGTCAGTAGATCCACGGCGGCGGCCGTCTGCTCCAGGGTCGCAGCCTGCTGCTCGGTGCGCTGGGCCAGATCGTCGGCGCTGCGAGCGATATCATCGACGCCCGAACGGATGCCCGAAGACGCGCGCTCGACGGCCTTCATGGCCTCGCCCAGCGCGCTGGCGGCCTGATCGAAATCACGCTTCAACGACTGAAACTCGGGCGACAGGGTGCCATCGACCCGCGCCGACAAGTCGCCAGCCGCCAGGCGGGACAGCGCCTCGCCGATGGCCTTCACCGCTTGGGCCTGCGCCTGGGCGGCGACCTCACGTTCGGCCTCAAGCTCGGCCCGTTCTTCCTCGATCACGGTCAGATAGCTGGAGACAGCCAGTTCCATGTCCAGGAACACGGCCTTGTTCAGCGCCACCAGCTTGTCGGCCAGATCGGCGTCAGACTTGGCGCTGGCGAACAGGCCCTTGGCCCGCTTGGCCACAATGACGCGCACAAGTTCCTCGGAGACGACAGCGTAGCCGCCCATGTACCAGCGGGGCTCGATGCCCGCGTCTACATGGGCGCGGCCTATGCGTTCGACGTCGCGAATATAATCGGACCCATAGTCTGCCGTCGCCAGACGACGCCAGTGACTGGCCTGAGCGCGTTCGGCAGAGGCAATATGACCTTCGTCACGGAACTTGCCGCGTGCCTCCGGGAAGGCGCGCACCTGGCCGTAGAACTTGCCCAAGGCATCAGAGATCTCGGAATCAATCAGCGGCTTGAGGGCGCGCAGCGCGGCGCGGTCGCGCTGGTCGAAGCGCATGAACAACATACGCTCATCTAGCTTTGGGTTAGCGCTCATGTCGTTGGCTCCGACTCGGAAGTTACGGCATCAGACCTGAACTTAATTTGTTAACCATGATTGAAGCCTGGCGCGAAATACGCATGTGTCGCACCTGATAGGCCTTGGCGCGGGCATTTTTTCAAACCCGCCTTCGATCGCAACAAGCTGCGCTTTGGCGCGTTTGGGGCTATTCAGGTCTTTTGCTAGGCTTGGTTTCACCCACAAGGGATCTGTTCGAGTCCATGGCCGTTCCAGCGGAATTCACCTTTGATGAGGCGGACGGCCAGAGAACCGTCGTGTTGTCGGGAGACTGGACGGCGCGTGGCCTGTACGACGCCGCCGGCCGGCTGGCCGAGGCCTTGATCGACTCCGAAGGGGTTTGTCTCGACCTCAGCCAGATCAACCGATGCGACACAGCCGGTGCCTACGCCATTATCCGCGCCGCCGATGGCCGCAAGTCGGCTGGCGTGATCAAGGCGCGCAAGGAAACGCTCCGTCTGCTCGAGCTGGTCGGCAACGCGGTTCAGGTCGAGACCGAGATCACGCCTCGCCCGCCTGGCGTCCAAGCCCTGCTCGAACGCATCGGACGGGGTATGTTCGGTCTGGTCGCGGATGGCTACGGCACCCTCGTCTTCCTGGGCCACTTGCTGACGGCGATCGGCCGCTGCGCCGTGGACCCGCGCCGCATACGCTGGGCGCCGATCATCTCTCTGGCAGAGCGGGCGGGCCTCGACGCCCTGCCGATCGTGGCGATCACCACCTTCTTCATCGGCGCAGTCGTCGCCCTGCTGGGCGCCAACATGCTCATCGACTTCGGCGCACAGGTCTATTCGGTCGAACTGATCGGCATATCGGTGCTGCGTGAGTTCAACATCCTGATCACCGCCATCCTGCTGGCCGGGCGCTCGGCCTCCAGCTTTGCAGCCGAGATCGGCTCGATGAAGATGAACCAGGAGATCGACGCCATGCAGGTCATGGGCGTCGATCCCTATGAGGCTCTGGTCCTGCCGCGCTTCGCTGCGCTTCTGCTGACGATCCCGCTGCTCACCTTCATTGCCACCCTGGCGGGCCTGGCCGGCGGGATGATGGTGGTCTGGGTCGTGCTGGACCTGTCGCCCAGTTTCTTCATGCAGCGCATTGTCGACTATGTGGGGGCCACCCATTTCTGGATCGGCATGTCCAAGGCGCCTGTGATGGCCACGGTAATCGCCGCCATCGGCTGCCGCCAGGGCATGGAGGTCGGCAACGACGTCGAATCCCTGGGCCGACGGGTTACTGCTGCGGTGGTTCACGCCATCTTTGCCATCATCCTGATCGATGCGATCTTTGCCCTGATCTACATGAAGCTTGACATATGACGGTCGTGCGTACTCAGGACCCAGCCCCCCAGCCGGACGTTGACGACGACGCCCACCCCATCCAGATCACGGGTCTGGTCTCTCGCTTCGGTGAGACGGTCGTTCACGACGGCCTCGACCTGACCATAGAGCGCGGCGAAGTGCTGGGCGTGGTGGGTGGCTCCGGCTCAGGCAAGTCGGTTCTGCTCAACAGCATCATCGGCCTGAAGGTCCCCGACGGCGGCGTCGTCAAGCTGTTCGGCCACGACATGCGCACCGCCAATCGCCGCCGCTGGAGCTCGCTTGAGCGCCGCTGGGGCGTGCTGTTCCAGCAGGGCGCGCTGTTCTCGAACCTGACGGTGCGAGAGAACGTCGCCGCTCCACTGTTCGAGCACACACGACTGCCAAAACGCGAAATCGAGGAACTGGCCGATCTGAAGATCGCGCTCTCGGGCCTTCCCGCCCGCGCCGCGGACCTCAAGCCGGCCGAGCTCTCGGGTGGCATGCGCAAGCGCGCCGGTCTGGCGCGAGCCCTGGCCCTGGATCCTGAACTGCTGTTTCTGGACGAGCCGACCGCAGGCCTGGATCCGATCGGCGCAACGGCCTTCGACGAACTGATCAAGGACCTGTCCGACAGCCTGGACCTGACGGTGTTCATGATCACCCACGACCTGGACAGCCTCTACGCGATTACCGACCGCGTCGCCGTCATCGCTGACAAGACGGTGGTGGCGCTGGCGCCGGTGGAGGAGCTCGAACACTCCGAACACCCTTGGATCAAAGAATACTTCCTGGGACCGCGCGGACGCGCGGCGGGCGGCAAGAGGGCTTCGGCCCAGACCACTGCGACGAGGACCAGCTGATGGAAAGAAACGCCAACTACGCCCTGGTCGGCGCGGTGACCCTGTTCCTGTTCATGGGACTGGTGGTCTTCGTGGTCTGGCTGGCCAAGCTCAGCTTCAATCAGGAATACGACCAGTACGACATCCTGTTCGTCGGGCCGGTGCGCGGCCTGTCCGAGGGCGGCGAGGTGCACTTTAACGGCATCAAGGTCGGCGAAGTCGCCAAGATCGCCCTCGACAAGAGCGACCCCAACCGCGTGATCGCCCGGGCGCGCGTCAGCTCGGATGTGCCGATCAAGACCGACAGCTACGCCACCCTGGAGCCGCAGGGCATCACGGGCGTCAACTACGTCCAGATCACTGCGGGCACGCCCGAAAAGAAGCTGCTGAAGGATACGGTAGAAAACGGCAAGGTTCCGGTGATCCGCAGCCAGCGCAGCGCCCTCTCCGACCTTCTGGAGGGCGGTGGCACCGTGCTGACCCGCACCATCGAAGCTCTGGACCGGGTGAACCGCGTCTTGTCGGACGACAACGTCAAGACCTTCAGCGCCGCGCTCAACGACGTCCAGGCCGTCACCTCAGAGCTCCGCGAACGCAAGGCGCTCATCGCCGACGCGCAGAAGGCGCTGCAGAGTATCGACGCCACTGCGCAGTCGATTACCGAGCTCTCCAAGTCCACCGAGAGCATCGTCAACGGCGACGCCAAACGTTCGCTGGCCGAGCTGGCCGACGCCGCGACCGAGCTGAAGGGCGCTGCCAAGGACGCCCGCAGCATGATCTCGAAGCTGGAAGGCCCCACCAGCGACTTCGCCAGCACGGGCCTGCCGCAGCTTTCAGCCGCTATCGTCACCCTGCAGTCGGCGGCCGAGTCGCTTGACCGGCTGGTCGGTGACGTCGAACAAAACCCGCGTGGCCTGGTCGGCAAGGCACCCGCCAAGGAACTGGAGGTCAAGCCGTGAACCCGATCCGCTTCATCCCGCAGGCGCTCGCCGTCGCGGCGGCCGCCATGGCCCTGACCGGCTGCATCACCCTGCTCCCCAAGGCCGAGCCGGTTAGCCTCCATCGCTTTGGCGTTGAGCCCGTCGCGGCCGCCAAGGGACCGCCCGGCGCGCTGTTCGGCGTTTTCAAGACGCCGACCGTCTTTACGCGCGCCTCGGCCGGCGACCGCCTGTTGACCATCACCAACGGCGAGGCAGCCTATATCGCCGGCGCGCGCTGGGTGTCCCCGGCCAGCATACTGTTCGACGAAGCCGTCGCGCGCGCCTTCGAAGCCGATCCAGGCCGCGCGCGGCTGATCGGTCGCGGTGAGGTGGCCAAGGCCGATCTCGTGCTGCGCCTGGAAGTGCGTTCGTTCGAGGTCGCCTATGTCGACGGCCCCAAGGCCGCGCCCGAAATACTGGTGCAAGTGCGCGGCGTAATCAACCGCAACAACGACCGCGCGTTGGTCGGTGATCAGGTGTTCGAGGCGCGGGTGAAAGCTTCGAGCAATCGCGTGGGATCCATTGTCGAGGCCTATGACGCCGCAACAGCCAAGGTACTGACCGACCTCACCGGCTGGGTCAGCGCCTCAGGCGCCGGCATCAAGTAGGACACCGCCCACGGTCTTCGCGCGAACCGAGAGCTGTTTCGCGCAAAGACACGCTCGCAAAGACACGCTACAGCGCTGACAAAGGCTCGATCACGTCGCCATAGCCGGCGTCGGCCGGGATGCGCAGGCCCTGCCCCTCGACCCAGGGCTCGACCGCGATCAGCGGGCGAGCCAGCGACCGCGCGATCGCTTCGTTGGGGCTGGCGCTCTCGGCCAGAAGCTGCAGGTTCATGCGGGTGGGGAAGATCACCTTGCGGGTTCCGGCGGCGGCCATTTCCAGCGCCTGGGCCGGCGCGATCCATTCTGCATCGACGGCCTCGTGGCCATCGCAGATCGCCTGCTGGGCGCCCGGTGCGTGGGCGGCATAGAACCAGGTGTCGAACCGCTTGGGCATCAGTTTGGGCGTGATCCATCGGGCGAAGATGGTCAGGGCGGCCAGGTCCAGCCTCAGACCCAGCTCACCCACCACATCGATAAACGCCATGCGATCCTCGGCCACCGCAGCGCGGACCTCGACCGCCGCCTCGCCCTCATAGAAAGCCCCACTGCGGTCGCGCGCCAGCAACACGCCCGCCTCCTCATAGGCTTCGCGAATGGCGGCGATGCGCAGGGCAGGCCCGTCTTCGCCGACAGCATCCCATCCTGTGGCCAGGTCTCGCCAGCGGGGATCGTCATCGCCGGCGTGACTCTTGCCGCCCGGAAACACCAGGGCGCCGGCGGCAAAGTCGATCTGATGGTGGCGCTTGACCATCAGAACCTCGAAGGCGGGCGCGTCTCGAAGCAGCAGTACGGTGGCGGCCGGGCGGATCAAATCATGCGAAAAGTCTGACATCGCGTGAGATTGACGCGGTTCAGGCGGCTTGCACAGTCAAGATTGGAACAAGTGTTCGACTGGCGGCCGGTGCCGGCTCAGCCCGTGGCGGCTTGGTTCTGGCGCGCGAACCGGTCCATGCGCTCCAGCAGGTAGTCGGAGTCCTCGCGCGAGATCGACTGTGGCGACGTCAGGAAGCGCTGAATCATGTGCTCCTGGAAGCGTTCGCGATCCTGGGTGCGACCATCGAATTCCATGGCGTGGAAGGCGTCGACTCCGGCGCGGAAGGCCGCATACAGGCGCGACGGCAGGCCGGCCCGCTCGCAGATCGCCTTCAGGCCCAACTGGCCCGCGTCGTGGATCATCAGCCAAGTGCGATGATGTGGCACCCCGGCCAGTTCGGCGACAGCCCACTCGAAGAAGGTCATGTGACCGTGCGCCAGGGCGCGCAGCAGGAGTGATGGCGTCAGGCGTTCCACGCGATTCAGGTGCTGGACGAAGGCCTTTGGATCAGCGGTGCGGCCGGCCTGATCGACCAGATCGATCGTCGCCCGTTCCTTGGCGCCGACCACCAGCTCCAGCACCCGCTCGGGCGACAGCGCGTGATGGCTGAGAATGTGATCGCGCAGCTTGTCGCCGACCATGTCGATCAGCCGCTCGCTGACCGCCAGCGGCAGGGCCGAGCGGTAAGCGACGGCCTGCAGGATCTGCTCGGACTTGGAGAATCGGTCCAGCGCCTTCTGCAAGGCGACGTCGGAGAAGCGGGCATTGTCGTTGGCGCAAATGACCGCCACGGCCTCTTCGCTGCCCGACTCGACCAGGACCGCAGTGACACGGGTCGAGAGCTTGGGTCTGCGGGCCACGGCCATCTGCCGCGCCGCGCCGCCCATGCGGACAATCTCGGCCAGGTCATTGTCGCTGAAGACCGGCGAGAAGGTGATGATCGGCAGCGAGATGCTTTCGACGTCGCGGGCCAGGCGGTTGGCGACGTCCGGCGGCAGGCTGGGCGAGTTCTTCAGCGTCACGGCCATGGCGCGGCGAACCAGCTCGGCGGCGTCAGTGGCCATCACGCGCAGGATGTCATGAGCGATCTGGCGCTCGTCGTCGGCCAGCTCGGCGCGATCAATCGTCCGGCAGAGCTTGTGCGCCGCGAGGGCGCGCTCGTCAGCCGTCGCGCCCTTCACGAGCATGCGGATATCGTTGTCTGTAAGCGCTGCGCGGGTGGTTGCCATGGGAGGTTCGCCGAACCAGAGGAATGCAAGTGACCCCTATCATCGCCTGTTAGGCTTAATGATTGTTTGAACTTCAAACCTGTGGATTAACGATACCCCGTAACTCGATGCAAACCGTGATCACCTAGGCTCCGCGCTCAACAGCCGAGGAATGCGACCCTTGTTCGCCGAGCGCCGCCCTACTGAGCCTACGACGCGCGGCGCGAACCTCGCCATGGCTCTCGACGCCCAGACAGCGCTGCTGCCCTATGCGCTTGGAGTTTTCGCGATCAGCCTGCCTATCTTCGTCTGGGCTGGCTCCTTCGCCGACGACGCGCTCTGGATGGTCGCCAGCCTTGTCGCTTTCGCCATCAACTGGGCGGCCTTCTACGGCGCCGTCAGCTGGCTGCGCGGCGAAGGGTCGCAAGATCTCGAACGTCGCGCCCGGGTCCAACTGCTTGGAGGCTTGCTCTGGGCCGTCACGGTCATACAGCTTTCGGCCTTCGCCAACGCTGCGGGGCCCGCGCGCGAGACCCTGCTGCTGCTGACAACGGCGGCGGCTGTGATGTGCATCTTCTTCTCCGCCACCTCGCTGCCGGCCCTGCTGCTGACGGCACCCATCGCCGCCGCCGGCCCCCTGATCGCGCTGTTCTCGAGCCCGGAAACCCGTCACGTCGGCGTCATGGCCTGGGGCGCGATCGCCCTGACCCTGGCCCTGTCCCTGGTGCTCAACCGCATGATCCGCCGCCAACACGCCCTGGCGCAGGTTCACGAACGGCTAATCGAAGAGCGCCTGGCCGTGCTGGACGCCGCTGAGCGCACCGCGCGGTCCAAATCCGATATCGTCGCCACGCTCAGCCATGAGATCCGCAACGGTCTTACCGGCGTTACCCACGTCCTGGCCGCCGCCGCCGGCAAGGGCGGCCGCGCCGCCCCATCCCGCGAGCAGCTGAATGCTGCGCTCGACGCCGCCCAGGATCTGATCGCGGTGCTGAACGCCACACTCGATTCCGAGACCGCCGAATCCGGTCGCCTGGCTGTCGACGCCCTGCCCTTCGAGCCTGTCCGCCTGTTGCGCGACCTGACGCTGCTGGAGCGCCCGCACGCCCTGGCCAAGGGTCTGGAGCTGGCCGTCCATGTCGATCCGCTGCTGGAACGCCGCGCCCAAGGTGCCGTGCTGGCCGACGCCATGCGCACCCGGCAGATCATGGCCAACCTGCTGGGCAACGCCGTCAAGTACACCGTTCGCGGTCGTATCGAAGTCCGCATCGAGCGACGCGGCGACGTCGTGGCCATCGAGGTGGCTGATACCGGCCCGGGCCTGTCGGCCGACGAACTGGAACAGGCCTTTGAACCGTTCCGCCGCATCGAACGCACCGGCGCGGGTGTCAATGGCGCGGGCCTTGGCCTGTCTCTGTCGCGCCAACTGGCGCGCCTGATGGGCGGCGCTCTGGAAGCGCGCAGCGCCGTCGGCGTGGGCAGTTGCTTCACCCTGACCTTGCCTTTCGATGACGCCCTGACCTGCGAAGCCGAAACGGCCGAGGAAGCCGCTCAGGCGGCCGAAGCCCCGGGCTCACCGCGCAGCCTGCGCGTATTGATCGCCGAGGACGACCCCCTCAACGCCGCCATGCTGCGCGCCATCCTTGAGCAGTTGGGCCACCAGGTGGTCCACGCCCAGAACGGACAGCGCGCCGCCGACCTGGCCAGGATAGCCGAGTTCGATCTGTTGATGCTGGACGGCCGCATGCCCGTGCTGGACGGTCCCGGCGCCGCCGCCGCCGTTCGCGCCCTCGACGGCAAGAACCGAAACATGCCGATCATCGCGGTGATCGACGGTGACGCCGACGAGGCCAGGGACTGCATGGACGCCGGGGCTGATATCGTCCTGCGCAAGCCGGTCACCGTGGCCGGTGTGGCCCGCGCAGTCGCCGACGCCTCGGCGCTGGAACGCCTTAAGCCCGCCGGTCGGGCCGCCGCCTAGATGCCATTTGCACGACCTGCCGCCGGGTAAGCCTTCCACCAGCCCCTTCCCTCGCCCACACTCGTCGCAACGAGAAGAGAAGCGGGAGGATGCAATGCTGGAAGGACTCCGGGTCGTCGAGCTGGCCACCTATATCGCCGCGCCCGGCGCTGCGGGGATCATGGCCGACTGGGGCGCCGACGTGATCAAGGTGGAGTCGCCTGAGGGTGACCCCATGCGGCGCTTCTTCGATACGATCGCCTCGCAACAGGACGCCAATCCCGTCTTCGAGCTCGACAACCGGGGCAAGCGGGCTGTCGTGCTGGATATTCGCTCCGACGCCGGGCGCGAGGCGATGAAGGCCCTGGTCGCCACGGCCGACGTCTTCCTGACCAATGTCCGCCCCGGGGCCCTGGCGCGAGCCGGCCTGGACCACGCGACGCTGAGGGCGCTCAATCCGCGCCTCGTCTATTGCAGCCTCACCGGCTACGGCCTTGAAGGTCCGGATGCCGACAAGGCGGGGATGGACGTCGCCGCCTTCTGGTCTCGGGCGGGAGTCGGTTCGATCACCGCCCCGAAAGGCGCCGAGCCGTTTCCGATCCGTACCGGCATGGGGGATCACGTCACCTCGCTGGCCACCGTCTCGGCGATCCTGGCGGCGGTGTTTGAGCGGCAGACGACAGGCGTTGGCCGCCTGGTTGAGACCTCTCTGCTCCGGACCGGCGTCTATGCGATCGGTTCCGACATGGCGATCCAGCTAAGGTTCGGGAAGCTGGCTTCAACCCGCGGCCGGCGCGAGGCGATCCAGCCCCTCGCCAATTTCTTCAAGACCCGCGACGGGCGCTGGATCTGCCTGCTGCCGCGCCAGGGCACCACCGACTGGGCCCGCATCGCCCAGGCGGCCGGCAAGCCCGAACTGGTCGACGATCCACGCTTCGCCTCCGCCAAGGCGCGCCGCGAAAACACCGCCGCCCTGGTCGACCTGCTGGACGCGGCCTTCGGCTCCATGGACTACGAGGACGTCGCCGCCGCTCTCGACGAGGGCGACCTGACCTGGGCGCCCTATCAGACTCCGCGCGAACTGGTCGGCGACCCCCAGGCCGAGGCGGCGGGTTGCTTCGTTGACACGCCCGATGGCGCCGGCGGGACGTTCAAGGCGCCGGCCTCCCCGGCCCGCTTTCCGGGTGCCGAGGATGGCCCGCGCGGTCCCGCACCCAAGCTGGGTGCGGATACGGCGACGGTCTTCAGGGAGCTGGGATGGTCCGAGGGCCAAATCGCGGCCCTGACAGGGTCTAGCGGTTGATCTTGTCGTCCTTGGCCTCGGCCAGGACGCGCAGCATTTCGCTGGAGAACATCGAGCTGGCCAGACGCTGACCGGCACCCGCGCCGGAGCCCAGGCTGCCGAACGTCGTATCGGCGTCCTGGGAGCCGCGCAGGATCAGTTGGACCACCGCTTCCTGCTGGTGGAGGCGCTCCAGGCGACGACCGCTGGCGTACTGGACAAAGCCCTGGTCGGCGCCGGCGTCTCTGGAGGGATCGACCGCGCGGCTGGCGCCGCCGGTCTTGGTCAGGTTGGCATAGACCTCGCCGACGGTAGCCGGACGACCGTCACGATAGAAGATCGAACGATTGGCCTGGGCGGCGTCGGGAAACAGCGCGGCGGCGCTGGCGCCGGGGGCCTTGTTGGCAGCCTCGATCAGGCGCGCCGAGCCCTGCGGGCCCAGGAAGTGTGCGGCATAGAGCTCACCGGCCGTCGGGGTGCGACCCACCCTGCCGCGCAGATAGGAGGCATGGTCCGAGGCCAGCTCGCCGGCCATCAGGGACGAGGCGTGCGGATCCATCTTGAGCGCCAGAACCGCCTTGCGCGCCTCATCACCGGCCACCTTGAAGCGACCATCCGAGCCCTGCGAGATCAGGTCGGCGTACCGGGCATAGCCATATTTCGCGCCGTGCTTCTTCAGCGTGCCCAGCCAGGTCTGATCGACGAACTGGAACAGGCCCGAGGCCGACGACGTCCGCGCCTTGGCGGCGGGGTTGTAGCCGCTCTCGCGCTTGGCTGTGCCCATCAGGAACGTGAAATCGACGCCCGTCGCGCTGGACGCGCGCTGGATCGCCGATTCTACGACACTGCGGATGGATTGGACGGCCATGACCTCCATGCCTGAACGATCATGGTTAATCAGCCCTTAACCAAGTCAGTTTGGCAGGCGCAAGGCGCAACATGCCGCACCACGACGCTGGGACGAATTACAGCCGTACAAAATATCGACGATAGATTACGATTGTCAATTTACAACGTCCGAACGTCGTGGTGATCTGAACTTACAATCGTAATGTTTAAAAGGGAGATCATCATGGCTATTGCGCTCAATCCCCAAGGCTCCGGCCTTCCAGGACTGGGCCCCAGCCCGCGCAAGCCCTTGCCGGTGCTGGTCGTGGCGCTCGGCGCGTCTGCGGCCGTCCACATCGGGCTGATCGCCTATCTCGCCTACACGCGCTACGTGACGCCGTTGCCGGACGCTGGCGAAGACTCGGTCATCACGATCCAGCCTCCCTGGATCGAGCCGCCGCCTCCGCCACCACCGAAGTCGACCGAACAGCCACCCTCGAACCCGATTCCCTTGCATCCGCCCCTGGTGACGGCGTTGACGCCGCCGGTCACGCTGCCCATTGCGCCGCCGAATGTCGTCGCGCCGCCCAGCCTCGCGGGACCTCCGACCCTGACCTCGGACCCGCCGATCGTCAGCCCTGCGGTCGCACCGACGGCCAAGGTGATCACCCGCGCCAACTGGCTGCGCAAACCCTCGGCCGGAGACCTGGCGCGCTACTATCCCGACGGCGCGGCCCGCCGCGAGATCTCGGGCAGCGCCACCCTGAACTGCGCCGTGGCGGCCAATGGCGCGGTGCGCAACTGCATGATCGTGTCGGAGACGCCGGTAGGCGAAGGCTTCGGCGACGCGGCCCTCAAGCTGTCGCGCTTCTTCCGCATGAGTCCGCAGACCGAGGACGGCCAGGCCGTCGACGGCGCGACGGTGCGCATTCCCATCCGCTTCAGTCTGTAGGCCGACCCCGTTCCGGCCTCCTTCCAGACTGAGGCGGTGGCCGGACCTCTCCTCGAGGTCCGGCCTTTTCCTGTCAGTAGCTCTTGGGCAGGCCCAGCACGCGCTCGGCGATGAAGTTGAGGATCATCTCGCGGCTGATCGGCGCAATGCGGGCGATCATCGCCTCGCGGAAATAGCGCTCGACGTCATATTCCTTGGCGTAGCCCATGCCGCCATGCGCCAGGACGGCGTTCTCGCAGGCGGTGAAGCCGGCCTCGGCGCCGAGATATTTGGACGCGTTGGCCTCGGCACCGCAATCCTTGCCCATGTCGTAGAGCGCGGCCGCCTTGAAGGCCAGAAGGTTGGCCGCCTCTAGCTCAGCCCAAGACCTGGCCAAGGGGTGGGCGACGCCCTGATTCTGACCGATCGGCCGGCCAAACACCACGCGCTCCTTGGCGTAGGTGGTGGCCTTCGCAAGGGCGGCACGCCCCAAACCAACCGCCTCGACCGCAAACAGCACCCGCTCGGGGTTCAGGCCGTGCAGAAGGTAAGCAAAGCCCTTGCCCTCCTCGCCGACCAGATCCTCGGCCGGGACGAACAAGTCCTCGATGAAGAGCATGTTACATTCGACGGCCTTGCGGCCCATCTTCGGGATCGGCTTGGCCTCGATCTTCTCGCGGTCGGTATAGAACAGGCTGAGGCCTTGGGTCGGCTTGGCGCACTGGTCCTTGGGCGTGGTGCGGGCGATGATCAGGATCTTGTTGGCCCGCTGGGCGCCGGTGGTCCAGATCTTCCGGCCGTTGAGGCGATAGCCACCGTCAACCTTCTCCGCCCGGGTCTCCAGGCTGGAAGTGTCCAGGCCAGAATTGGGCTCGGTCACCGCGAAGCACATCTTGTCCTCGCCTGAAATCAGACGGGGCAGATGCCTGGCCCGCTGTTCGTCACTGCCGAACTTGACGATCGGCATCGGGCCAAAAATGTTGAGGTGGATGGCCGAGGCGCCCGAGAAGCCAGCGCCCGATTCGGCCACGGCCTGCATCATGATCGACGCTTCCGTCAGGCCCAGGCCCGCGCCGCCGACACTCTCCGGCATGGCCACACCCAGCCATCCGCCCTCGGCTATGGCGGCGACGAAGTCCTCAGGGAAGTTTCCGCTCTCGTCGGTGCGGCGCCAGTAGTCGTCGTCGAACCCGGCGCACAGCTTGGCCACGCCCTCGCGGATCGCTTCCTGTTCTTCGGTCAGCCAAAATCCGGACATCTCTTTCCCCTGCTTGCCTATGCCTCGGGCTCTCGATCGAAACGGCGCGCATCGAACTGCGCCGCGTCCGGTCCCGGATCCTTGTCCGTCAGATACGCCGCGACCAGACCCGCCACAAGCGGCGCCAGCAACCAGCCGTTACGTCGCGCGCCGACCGCCAGCATGACACCGGGTCTTGCGCTCCAGCCCACCAGCGGCAGGCCATCAACTGTCGAAGCGCGCACGCCGACCTGCGTTGTCGCGGTAACGCCCGCCAGATCGGGCCGCAACGCCGTCGCCGCCTTCAGCAACGGAGCCGTCTTCACCGGGTCGGGCGTCAGATCGTCTCGCCCAAACTCCATCGTCGCCCCCACCACCATGGGCGCGCCAGGACAGAGATAGACGCCGGGCCCGCGCACAACCGAGCCCGCGCCCATGTCATGATCCAGACGAAGGATCTGTCCCTTGATCGGCGCCAAGGCCGCCGTTTCCGGCGCCAAGGCGCCGTTGAGTGAGGCCGCGCCCGTCGCCAGCACCAGGGTGTCGAACCGAGCGACCAGACCGTCCGACGCGTTCAGGATGCCGTCCTGGTAGCCGGTGACAGAGGCAACCTCGAAACGGACGCCCAACGCGCTCGCCGCAGCTCTGAAAGTCGCCAGCGCGGCGTGAGCATCCAGCCGCCAATCCTCGGCGAGGCGCAGCGCGCCATCCGCATGCTGATCGTCAGGCAGACCCAGGGTACGTCGCCGCGCCTCGATCGCGGCGAGCCAGCCGGCGTCGCCCTCGATGCGGACGCCGTCCTTCAGGATCTCGATATCCAACCCATCAGCAAAGACTGGCCACAGGTCTCTGGCCCGCCGCAACAGGGCCAGATGGGGGGTGGAGGCTTCATCAAACAGCGCTTCGCTGGCGGGGGCGAGCATGCCGGCCGCGACGCCCGAGGCGTTGTCGCCGGGCGCGGCCGGATCGAAGACCGTCACGGCCAGTCCAGCTCGCGCCAGGGCCAGGGCCGTCGCCGAGCCGAAGGCTCCGGCGCCGGCCACCGCAATACGCGCGCCTGACACAGTTCCCATGCGGCGCAATCACCGCCCGCCGCGCCAAAGGTCAAGCCCTTGCTGCCCAGAACTTTTGCTCGCCCAGATCAAATGGCTCCACCCTGACGCGCATTGACGCAGTGTAGGTGCACAGACGTGACTATGAGGGTCGGGTCAGGTTATCTTGCAGCGTCCAATTGCGCCGCTCTCCCTAAGGAGGCTTTGGTCCGCGCCGTTGGAAGGAATGGATTGGCATGAACGACAAGCCCGCCGCCGACCTGGCTCACCCCGTCGATCTGTATGTCGGTGCCCGCCTCAGAATCCGGCGCAAGGTCATGGGCCTAAGCCAGACGCAAGTCGCAGACGCCTTGGGCATCACCTTCCAGCAGATCCAGAAGTATGAGCGCGGTTCCAACCGGATCAGCGCCTCGAAACTGTACGATGCCGCCCGCCTCCTGCAGGCCCCGGTGTCCTACTTCTTCGAGGGCCTGGGTGAGACCGATGGCGGCAATGACGACGGTTTCGCCCAGCGCATGACCGACTTCGTCTCGACGCCCGAAGGCCTGGAACTGGCCGCCCTGTTCCCGCGACTCGACGACCGACGCCTGCGCCGGCGTGTGGTCGACCTGGTCCGGGCGATGGTCGAAGACGAACCCGGCTGACGCGACTGGACCGACGCGTTCCGCTCGCCCAATGCCATCAAACGACCCGGTCGCGCGTTGAAGGACGCGGGTCGGGTTTCGGCTGCTTGCGTCGCGGACGGGACCCTCCGTACCCGACATCCGTGTTCAGGCGGCGCGGACGGCCCAGGCGGTCATCGAAGCCCTGCGGACCTGATCCTCAGTCAAACGCCACGCGCAGACCGATCCGCGCCATGCGGGGACTGGCGAAACCCGCCACGCCATCCGCCGTGCGCGAGACCTCGACCGCTTCGTCCAGCATGTTGTCAGCGGCCAGATAGGCTGTGACCCCGTTACCCAGCCGCCAGTCGGCGCGGGCGTCGAGCCTGAGCCCCGCCGCCAGGACGCGGCTGTTCAGATCGTCGTCGAACCGCTTGCCCTCCCAGGTCAGGTCGGCATCGAGGTTGAGGCGGTTGGAAACCCGCCACGACAGGCCCGTCGTCGCGCTCCAGATCGGCGCCTGGGCGGGACGCTTGCCCGTCAACCGAGGCGCCGCCGCGCCGCCGTCTACGCGAGCATCGGTGATGGAGGCGGCCGCTCTGACATCGACGACCCCGGCAAGCTTGCGGGTGGCGCGCGCCTCAAGGCCGATAGCGGAGATCTCGCCAGTATTGCGTCGCTCCCGAAGCACCCCGCCGGCCGGCACGAAGCCAGCGCGAGGGAAGATAGCCGGACCCGCACCAAGGGTGACATTGGCGATCGGATCCCTGATCCGGTTCCAGAACATCGTCGCCTCGATCAGGTGGCGCTCGCCCTGACTCGAAACCCCCGCCTCGACCCCAAACAGTCGCTCGGGCAGCAGGGCGGCGTTGGCCTCGGTGATGTCGTTGCCGACCCGGAAGGGACGATGCAGTTCATTCAGGGTCGGCGGGCGGAAGCCGCTATAGGCCGCCAGCCTCAGGGCCCGCCCCTGGCCAAAATCCCGACGCGCGCCAAACCGGGCCGTGGCGACCTGGCCATCGCGATCCACGGGTCTGTCGTCGAGCAGCACCGCGCCGCTGGCGGCGTCGCGCTCGATCCGCAGGCCTTGGCTGGAGGTCCAGCGATCCACGCGCAGGCCGCCAGCCAGTAGCCAGCGATTCAGCGTCCAGGCCCCTTCGGCATAGGCGCCGGCCACGGAAGTCTCGCCGCCAGCGCGGCGGTCCCGGGTGAAGGCTCCGGCCAGATAGCGGAAACGCTCCCGCACCTCGCCCTCCGTGAAGCGCGCATCCAGGCCGACCTCGCCCTCGAACCGCAGCGAGTTCCAGCGCAGGGCGGCGTTGACCCCCTGACCGGTGGCAGGCGTGGCGTACTGATCATTGGCCGGGGTTGTCGCGGCGCGATTGGCGGCGACGGCGACGGAGCTGTTGGCCAGGTCGCTTTCGCGGCGCCAGGCCTGAAGGCGCCAGCCCCAGCCGGCTTCCCCCGGCGCCCTGGCCAGGGTGGCGCTGATCGATGAGCCCGTGGCCTTGGCGCGGGCGCCAGCCAGACCCGCCCCGCGCTCTTCGCTGTAACCGCCAAGGCGGACGGACAGTTCGGCGCCCCCCAGTGGAGCGTCGAGGCGCAGAGCTGCGCTGCGGGCGTCGAGATCCACCGGTGTATCCGCCGCGCCCCGCGACGGGCCGCGCACAGGCGTATAGCCGTCGCCATGGTCGTAGGCGCCGCTGGCGAACAGCTGAATGCCGCCGATCTGCGTCGTCGCCGCCGCCGAAGCGCGCGTGACGCCAAGCGTTCCTGTGGAGAGATCAGCGACGGCGCCGGCGTCGCGTTCGCGCAGGGAGATGACGCCCGTCAGGGCCCCCGCGCCATAAGGTCCGGCCCCGGCGCCGCGCACGATATCGGCCCCAGCCAAGGCCTCAGGCGCCAACTGCGACCAGATCACCCAGCCGCCGAACGGATCGTTCAACGGCGCGCCGTCCAGCACAACCAGTGTCCGCCCAGCGCCGGAGGGCGCGATGGCCCGCAGGCTGATCCCCTGGGTCGTCGGATTGGCCGATAGGCTTGAGGTTCGCCGAAACAGCGACACGCCGGGCGTCCGGCCGAGCGCTTCATCAACCCGCACCGCGGAGGCCAGATCCGCCTGATCGATCCGCACGACCGAGAAGGCAGCTTCACCGCGCAGGGGCGGCAGCCGGGCGGCGGTCACCACGACAGCAGCAACGTCCGGAGGCGGTAAATCAACCGGCATGAATGTCCTGGTTCATCTGGAGATCTCCGTGGCAGAGGTCAGGGTCGCGGCCGAATCCGCTGGGTCATATCAGCCCGCAAACTGCATCGCCGACCGCCTCGCAGGAAGGCCTATTGCGGCGCCTGACTAAGCGCATCGGCGGGCAATAGCTGAAGGGCTGCCAACAACTCAAGGCTTGGAGCGGAACCTTGGCGCGGTCAGCGCGGTTTCAGGATGCGGCCTATTCTTGGCCAGGTAGGGGAACAGTTCGCCATGCGTATCGCACAAGTCCCGCCGCTGTATGAGGCCGTTCCCCCTCGCCTCTATGGCGGCACCGAACGGGTCGTGGCGCATCTGACAGACGCCCTTGTCGAACTTGGGCATACCGTCACCCTGTTCGCCAGCGCGGAGGCCCAGACCAAGGCCAAGCTGGTCATTGTGCGCGATCAGGCCATCCGGCTGGACCCCGCCCTTCTGAAATCCGACCTGGCGGCGCATCTGGCGATGCTGCTGGAGGTTCGCGATCGCGCGGACGATTTCGACATCATCCACTTCCACACGGACATGCTGCAGTTTGGCCTGTTCGCGGACATGGCCGAGAAAACCCTGACCACCCTGCACGGTCGACTGGACCTCAAGGACCTGCCCAACCTCTACCGGCGCTTTCCCGAATTTGGCCTGGTGTCGATCTCGGACTCCCAGCGCGCGCCGCTGCCGCAAGCCAACTGGGTGGGCACGGTGCTGCATGGCCTTCATTCAGACGTCGAAACTTATCGTGACAAGGGCGAGGGCTATCTGGCCTTCCTGGGCCGCATTTCGCCCGAAAAGGGTCCCGAGCGCGCCATCGCGATCGCCCGAAGGGTCGGTCGCAAGCTGAAGATTGCCGCAAAGGTCGACCAGGCCGACGTCGCCTATTTTCATGAGGTGGTCGAACCACTGCTGGCGGATCCGCTGGTCGAGTTCGTCGGCGAGATCGGCGACCAGGACAAGGGCGCGTTCCTGGGCGGCGCCGACGCCCTGCTGTTTCCCATCGACTGGCCAGAGCCGTTCGGCCTGGTGATGATCGAGGCCATGGCCGCCGGTACGCCTGTGATCGCGTATGAGCGTGGTTCTGTGCGCGAGGTGATCGAGGACGGCCTCACCGGCTTCATCGTCAACAGTCAGGCCGAAGCCGTCGCTGCGGTCGGCCGCCTGGGCGAGCTGAGCCGCCGCGCCATCCGGGATCGCTTCGACCTGCGGTTCTCGGCCACCGCGATGGCCCGACGCTACCAGGCGCTCTACGACCAAATGATCGAGACGAGCGACGTAGGTCTAAGCTTGGCGCGAAGCGCCTGACACGACAGGGCGACCCCATGGATGACGCTGCTCACGTCCCGCCCTTGGCTGCGGAACAGGAAAGGACGGGCGAGCCACGCCCGCCCTTCCCGCTCTATGCGCTGAAAGACCACGACACCTTCCTGGTCGCTGACGTGTTCGGCGACATCGGCGGGGTCGGAGATGGGCTGTTCCACAACGACACCCGGGTGCTGTCGAAATTTCGCCTGACGCTCGGCGACGAGGCACCCTCGCATCTCAGTTCATCGATGTCGCAGGACAACGTCTTCTTCAACTGCCACGCCACCAACCAGAACTTGCCGCTGCTGGGCGCGGGAGCGGCGCCGCACGGAACAATCCACGTGGAGCGCAAGCGCTTCCTGTGGGACCAGCGCTGCTACGAGCGCCTGACCTTTACCAACTACAGCCGCGATCTGGTCATGCTGCCCGTCAGCCTGGAGTTCGAGGCCGACTTCAACGACATGTTCGAGGTGCGTGGCTCCAAGCGTGGGGCCCGCGGCCTGCGTACGTCACCTGTGGCAGAGGGGCGCTCGGTCCGCTTTGCCTATACCGGCCTGGACAACGTCGAACGCAGCAGCGTGATCAGCTTCTCTGAGCCGCCCGGCCGTCTCTCGCCCTCGCGCGGCGACTTTCTGTTCATGCTGTCGGCCGACGACCGCTTCGAGCTGTATGTCGAGATCGGGCCGACCCTGGCCCATCCGCCGACCCGGCAGCGTTGGCGCGAGGCGGCCGCCCGGGCTCGGCTGAGCATGCGTCAGCGCACCCGGCGCGGGGCCCGTCTTCACAGCTCCGGCCGGCTGTTCAACGAGTGGCTGGACAAGTCGCGGGCCGACCTAGCCCTGCTGACCACAGAGCTCGACACCGGCCCCTATCCCTATGCCGGTATCCCCTGGTTCTCGACGCCATTTGGCCGCGACGCGATCATCACCGCCTGGCAGGTGCTGTGGATCCAGCCCGAACTGGCGCGCGGCGTGCTGTCCTATCTGGGCAAGCACCAGGCGGTCGAGATCTCGGCGTTCCAGGACAGCGCTCCGGGCAAGATCATGCACGAGACCCGGCGCGGCGAGATGACCGCCCTGGGAGAGCTTCCGTTTGGCCGCTACTATGGAGGGGTCGACACCACGCCGCTGTTCGTTGGCTTGGCCTGCGCCTATGCCGAACGCACCGGCGACATGACCTTTATCGACGGCCTCTGGCCTGTCCTGCTCAAGGCGATCGGCTGGATCGAACAGTTCGGCGACAGCAACGGGGACGGCCTGATCGACTATGCACGCGGCGCAAGCAGCGGCCTGTCAAACCAGAACTGGAAGGACAGCGAAGACAGCGTCTTCCACGCCGACGGTAAGTTTCCCGTCGGGCCGATCGCAGTGGTCGAGGTGCAGGGCTACGCCTTCGCCGCGTTCAGGGGCATGGCCGATCTGGCTCGACGGCGCGGCGACGTCGCCAGCGCCCGCCGTTGGGCCGAGCGAGCCGAGAACCTGCGCCAGACCGTCGAAGACCGCTTCTGGATGGAGGACCAGGGCTTCTACGCCATGGCCATCGATGGCGCGGGAATGCCCTGCCGTGTGAAGGGCTCCAATCCGGGTCATCTTCTGTTTTCGGGCCTGCCCAGTCCGGAACGGGCCAAACGGGTCACCGAGACCCTGCTGGGCTCAGCGTTTCACGCCGGCTGGGGCCTGCGAACCCTGGCCTCAGGCGAGCCGCGCTTCAATCCGATGTCCTATCACAACGGCTCGATCTGGCCGCATGACACCGCTCTGTGCGTTCTGGGCATGGCCCGATATGGCGAGCGCCAGGGCGTGGTACGGATGCTGGCCGGCCTGTTCGAAACCGCCGCCCATTTCGAGATGCGCCTGCCGGAACTGTTTTGCGGCTTCTCTCGCGCCGCCGGCGAGCCGCCCGTGGCCTATCCTGTCGCCTGCCTGCCGCAGGCCTGGGCCGCCGGATCGGTATTCATGATGCTGCAGGCCTGCCTGGGCGTCACCGTCGATGGCTGGAAGGGCAAGGTCACACTCAAAGACCCGTGCCTGCCCATCGGCGTGGATCGGCTGGATATCGACAGCATCGTCCTGGGCGACAGGGTCGTGGACATTCGCCTGAGCCGATCGGGCGACAGAACCCGGGCGCGGATCAATCGGCCAGGATCGACCGACGGCGTCTGGCCGGGTCGGCTGGCCTATTGAGCCCGCGCCAGACCGCTTAAGAGCGGCCTGGCGCGGCGCTGGTCCTAGAGCAAAGGTCGTCATGATTGAATCATGTCGTTTGCTCCAGAGTATTGTTTTGACGCGTTATTCCGGCGGCGAACCAGTATCCACTTCGCCGAATAACGCTTTAGTGGGCTGGATCGCCGCCGTATTCAGCCATCAGCTCAGCCTTGCGGGCCTTCATGCGTTCACCCATGGCTTCCAGGTCCTCGTCACCCTTCTTGGCCTGGGCGAAGATACCACCGGGCTGCTCCTCCTCCTTGACGTGGTGCTTGATGTACTCGCCCAGCACCTTGACCTTGGCGTCATAGTATTCTGCGCTCGGCTTCATCGCCTCGATCTCGGCGATCAGCTTCTTGGCACCGTCATGCTCGACATAGGCTTCATCCAGCATGTCGTCTTCAACCTCGCCGCGCTCCTCCGGATAGAAGATTTCCTCCTCGATCTGGGTGTGAACCTTCAGGGCCAGGGCAATCTTGTTGAAAAGCGTAAGCTTTTCGGTGTCGGCTTCTAGCTGTTCGTACTCGTCGAACAACGCTTCCACCTCGCGGTGGTCCCTCTTCAGCAGTTGGATCGCAAGGGGATCGCGGCGGCTGGTGCGGCGTGTGCGGCGAGCCTTGGCGGACTTTGTCGAGGTCTTGGTTGCGGCGGTCATGATGCTCGTCTCTCCAGATTGAACAAATATCCTCCCAAGCGAAGAAGGCGTGGTCCGGGTTCCCCAGGCAGAGCTAGATGCGAGATGTTCGCGGCGGACGTAAAAAATGGGACTGGACTGACCCAAGGGCGCCACCCGTTTGATCTGGTCCACCGTTCCGCCTCGACGCGAGATCGGCTCAAGGATCAGGAGGACGCCTTATGCCCGAAGCTCTCATCATCGACGCCTGCCGTACGCCGCGCGGCATCGGCAAGGTCGGCAAGGGCGCCCTCGCCGACTTTCACCCCCAGCATCTGGCCGCCACCGTGCTGCGCGCTCTGGCCGACCGCAACGGCCTGAACACGAGCCAGGTCGATGACATCATCTGGGGTACCAGCACCCAGCGCGGCAAACAGGGTGGCGATCTGGGCCGCATGGCCGCGCTCGACGCCGGCTATGACGTGCGGGCCAGCGGCATGACCCTGGACCGCTTCTGCGGTTCGGGTATCACCACCGTGAACCTGGCCGCCGCCTCGATCATGTCAGGCATGGAAGACCTGGTGATCGCCGGCGGGACCGAGATGATGTCCTACACCGCCGCCACGGCGGACCGCTCGTCAGTGGGCCTGCTGGACTCCGGCAATCTGCGCCTGCGGGCTCGCCATCCGCAGACGCACCAGGGCGTCTGCGCCGACGCCATTGCGACCCTGGAAGGCATCTCCCGACAGGCACTGGACGAACTGGCCGTGGTCAGTCAGCAGCGCGCCGATCAGGCCATTCGCGAGGGCCGGTTCGACCGCGCCCTGGTGCCTGTGCTGCGCGACGATGGTTCAGTGGCGCTGGACCGCGAAGAGTTCCCCCGCCCCCAGACCACCCTGGACAGCCTGTCGCAGCTGAAGGCTTCGTTCGAGATGATGGCCGGCGTGTCGATTGACGAGGCCGGAACCACGCTGGGCGGCCTGATCAACCGGGTCTATCCGGACCTGAAAATCATCCACGTCCATCACGCGGGCAACTCCTCTGGCGTGGTGGACGGCGCGGCGGCGGTGCTGCTGGCCTCTCCGGCCTATGCGGCGGCCCACGGGCTCAAGCCCCGCGGCCGCGTCGTGGCCATGGCCAATATGGGCGACAGCCCGACCCTGATGCTCAACGCCCCTGTCCCTGCAGCCCGCAAGGTTCTGGCCAAGGCCGGGCTCACGGTGGACGATATCGACCTGTGGGAGATCAACGAGGCCTTCGCCGTGGTCGCCGAGAAGTTCATCCGCGACCTCAACCTGGATCGCGACAAGGTCAATGTGAACGGCGGGGCCATGGCCCTGGGCCATCCCATCGGCGCGACGGGATCGATACTGATCGGCACGATCCTCGACGAGCTGGAGCGCCGCGATCTGAGGCGCGGTCTGGTGACCATGTGCGCGGCGGGCGGCATGGCCCCGGCGATCATCATCGAGCGCATCTGACACGCTCCTGGCCAACACGGACGACAAATGAAAAGGCCCCGGCTTCCGCCAGGGCCTTTTTCAGTCGCCGGCGATGGTACTGCCTCTCAGGCTTGAACTGAGGACCTCCGGTTCCACAAACCGGCGCTCTAACCAACTGAGCTAAGGCAGCGCATCGCGAGGGAGTGTCTTTAGTCGGAGGCGCGAGCAGGATCAAGCGCCGAAACAGCCCCCACAAAAGGAAAACGCCCCAGAGCCGAGACTCCGGGGCGTTCCTGTCTTTTCCGGTCTGGCCAGGCCCTATTGCGGGACCTGGAAGACGATCGGAACCGTGATGGCGCCGCCATCGACGGGTGCGCCGTCGAGGGTCTTCGGCTTCATCCGGAAGAGGCGCGACAGCTTGATCGCGGCATCCCCGAAGCCGTAGTCGGCAGGGTTCTCGGCGACCACACGGCAGCCTTCGAGAGTACCCTTGGCGGTCACGGTACACGAGATCGTCGCGCGGCCGTTGACTTCCATTCGTTGTGCACGGTCCGGGTAGTACCGGGCCATGTCGTCCGAACCAGGCTTACGGGCCCAGTCAGGACGGGTGATCACCGAAGCGCGCGGCGGCGGCGTAGCCACCGGCGGAGCAGCCGAGATCACCGGCGGAGCCGATTGTTCCACCCGCTTCTCAACGGGAGGGATCGGCAACGGCGGCGGCGGCATGATGTCCGGCGGCGGCGCGACTGGCGGTCGGGGTTGAACAACCGCCGGTGGGGGCGGAGGTTCGTTGGTCGGCGGAGGCGGAGGAGGAGGCGGCGGCGGCGGCGGCGGCGGGGGCGGAAGCTCCACGTCTACGGCGTCGTCCGAATACTCCTTGAAGACCGACTCGAACTTCTGCTTTGCCAGATAGGCAAACAAAGCAGCGTGCAAACCAACCACAACCAGTGTGGCAACCCCGAAGGCGCCTAGACCCTTCTTGCGTCGCGGACCATCCGAAGTAAGCGGATCGTAGCGGCGATGCTCGGGCGTCTGTTGTTCAGCCATGCATTCACCCCTAGCTATCATCCCGGCCGATAAGCGCCACGCTGTAGAAGCCGTTATCCTGGAGGGTGTTCATCACCTCCATGAAAGCTCCGTAGCGCGTCTTTTCGTCAGCCCGGATGAAAATACGCTCCTTGGTCGGATCGCGTTTGCCGATGTTTTTCGCGAGGTCCTGCCCCATCTCATCCACGGTCGTCTGGTAGTCGCCGATATAGACGTTACCGTTGGCCTTGATGGAGATGTAGACCGGCTTTGGCGGGTTTTGCGATGCTTTCGCGACCGCCGGCGGCAGGTTCACTTCGACCGACACGGAGGCTAGCGGAGCCGCCACCATGAAGATGATCAGGAGAACCAGCATGACGTCCACGAAGGGCGTAACATTGATCTCGCTGTTCTGTTCGACGTTGAACCTGTCGCCCCCACCGCCTGAGAGTTTGGCGGCCATCGCTTTTACGCCCCTTTGTCGAGCTGACGCGAGATGGCGTTCATCAGTTCAGCAACGAAGCCTTCCGAGCGCGTGCCGTAAGCCGAGATCCGGGTCTGGAAGTAGTTGTAGAAGATAACCGCCGGAATAGCGGCAAACAGACCGATGCCGGTGGCGAGCAGCGCTTCGGCGATGCCGGGAGCGACGACGGCCAGGTTGGTCGTGTTGGTGTTCGCGATGCCGATGAACGAGGTCATGATCCCGTAAACCGTACCGAACAGACCGATGAACGGACCGCCCGAACCGACCGAGGCCAGGAACACCATGCCGCCCGACAGACGCTTGGCCAGCGAGGACTGAACCGCGTTGATGGCGTAGGTGGCGCGGGTCAGGGTGGAGTCGCGGTGCTCGCCAGCGACGGCCAGACCGGCCTGACGCGAGAGCTCGACTTCCTGAGCTGCAGCAGAGGCCATATCCGCCATCGGGTTGCCTTCGAACTCTTCCGTCGAACTGATGCGGGCGATATCAGCGATATTGCGCGCGCCTCGGAAGGCTTCCAGGAACTTGTCCGACTGCTTGTTCAGCGAGCCGAACTCGAAAATCTTGGTGATCAGCAGAACCCACGAGAAGATCGAGGCGAGGATCAGGCCGATCATCACGACCTTAACGACCACGCCGGCTTGCATGAACATGCCGACGGGGGTGAGGGAATGGCTTTCAGCCTTGGCGGGTTCTTCAGCGGCAGGCTCAACCGGAGCCGGAGCCGGAGCAGCAGCGGCGTCAGCGGCCGGGACTGCGGCGCTTTCGGCGGCGGCCGGGGCGGGAGCCGCGGCGTCCTGAGCGAAAGCCGGGGCGCTTGCCATCAGCGCGAGTGCGCCGACGAGAGCGATGAGGGGGGTCTTCCGTTTAATGTCGAGCATCTGTCGCCAGTTCCTGATTGGTCTAGCACGTTTGGACCGAGGGTCGTCGCGCGAGAGCGTTTCTACCCTAACTCTGAATAGTCCCCTAAGGCGGTCGATTTCTCTTCCAACCCCAGCGGACCCGCTTCGCTGCGCTCGACCCGTTACGCCCCTCACGAGGACCAAGCCCTCCAGAAGGATCGTTTCGAAGCGCGAATGGCCAAAGCCCCCGAAGAGGCTCCGACCTTACCCCAATGTTAGAATTGCGGCAGGGGTCCTTTGGCAACCCCTTTTCGTACCGTCAAGGGGTTCTTCTGGGCATAAAATTATCGTCGCAATTCCCCCCGCCCCCACCTTGCTGCACTGCACAAAAGCTAAATCAGGATTTGAGGGCGGTTTTTCCCTAACAACGGGAATATTCGCGCTGCGGTGCAGCATCAAAACAAAACAGCGGTTGATGAAAGACGGGCACCCAGCCAACCAGAGCGATTGCAATCCTGCCCGGCCGTCGAGGCGGAACGCTCTGGCCGTGCGGCGGGTCGAACGGGGCGGTCTGGCCCGGCCAGGACGTCGACCCAGACGGTCAGCCCCGCTGCGAAACATCAGGCGAGGCCGGAAAGGGTAAAAAATGGTGCCTGGAGCCGGATTCGAACCAGCGACACGCGGATTTTCAATCCGCTGCTCTACCAACTGAGCTATCCAGGCCCTTGGGCCAAGCGGTCCGAAAACCGCTTCAGCGCCCGCCTTGCAGCGGGGAGCCGCGTCTATAGGCGAGGCCGATTTGGTTGTCCAGCGCCCTAATCGTCATTCCTGCGGATCTCGTCCGAGAGCGGATTCTCGTCGTCATCCTCGGTCCCGGGCACCACGTATCGACCCGACAGCCAGCGCTGCAGGTCGACGTCCGCGCAGCGCTTGGAACAGAAGGGGCGCGCCACCGGATCGACCGGCTTGCCGCAGATGGGGCAGCCACTGCTCATGATGCAGACACCTCGATGTGGTCGACCGGGCAGCCTTCGACCGCTTCAACGACGAATCTGCGCCCCATACGGTCGGCCACGCCGGCGTCGAGCACGCTGAAGGCCGCGGCGACGGAGGGCGAGCAGCGGGCAGTCAGTCGCCCGCCGGGATCGGCCCGGCCCTCTCGCTCCAGGGCTCGCGCCAGACGGCGCGCCATGGCCGGCGGATTGGCCTGCCCGCGCTCATCCAGCAGCCGGTCGAGAATCGATCGGCCGCGTCGGGGAATCGTCATCTCCAGCGTGCCGAAGCGACTGATCGCCCCGATGGCCACGCCGGGATTGTCGACCGAGAAGGCGTTGCGGGCCGCCGTCGACAGGGCCTGGCCGTCATGACCGCGCCCGACAAGGTCAAAGACCACGATGCCGCCCAGCCCTTTCAGGCGCAGAATCCGGGCGGCGACGCCCAGGGCGGCCGTATTGGCCTGGCGCGCGGCGCGTTTGGCGTCGAGACCCTCTCGGGCGCCCAGATCGACGTCGACGGCCACCAGGGCCCGCGTAGGCTCGATGCTGATGTCGCCGCCGCCCGGCAGGGCGAAGAGGGTTTCCAGCGCTTCGGCCTCGGCGGCCTCGACAGCAGCCAGGGCCGATTCGCCGCCGGTGGGCGATCCGGATTTCACCAGCAGGCGCAGCTGTTGTTCGACGCTGAAGGCCGGCTCCAGCACGCGGGGCTCGCCCTCCCCTTCCCCGATGAAACGGGCCACGGCCGACTTGTCGCGCCGCGAAGGGGTGCGGATCTCGATCTCGACCAGACCGCCCTCGACCAGCTTGGGCATGTCAGGCCGCAGCGGCAGCAGCACGTCCTGGCCGCCGGGCAGCTGGACGAAGGCCGAGGCGAAAGCTTTTTCGATCTTGCGGATGCGGGCCACGCCGCGAACACCTTCGATGTCCAGCGGATCATCGCCGTCCCAGGTCGCGATCAGCCGCTCGGGCCGACCATCCAGGGTGACGACGCCGACGGTCTCGCCGACACCCTTATAGAGATAGGCACGACGTTCACTCATGATGCTTTCCAGCCCAGCCCGCGCAGCAGGTTCAGGGTCTCGTACAGCGGCAGGCCGACGACGCTCGTATAGGAGCCATGCAGGTCGATGATGAACCCGCCCGCCACGCCCTGAACGGCATAGCCGCCGGCCTTGCCCCGCCATTCGCCGCCGGCCAGATAGTCGGCCTTTTCGAGATCGGAGAGCGGCTTGACCTGCACCCTGGTCTCGACCAGTCGCGAAGCCTCACGGCCATCGGGAGCGATCACGGCCACGGCGGTCAGCACCTTGTGATTGCGACCCGACAGCAGAGCCAGGCATTTGCGCGCCTGGTCCTCGGTCTCGGCCTTGGGCAGGATGCGACGCCCGACGGCGACCACGGTGTCGGCCGCCAGCACAAAGTCGCCCGGAGACCGGCCGGCGACGGCCCGCGCCTTGTCCCGCGCCAGGCGCAGGGCATGGAGCCGCGGGGTCTCGTCGCGCAGAGGCGTTTCATCGATGTCGGCGGGATCGATCCGGTCGGGCGTGACGCCGACCTGCGCGAGCAGGTCCAGGCGCCGGGGACTCGCGCTGGCCAGAACCAGCGCCGGCTGGACGGCCGTAGCGGAAGCCATCGCCCCTACTTGAAGCGGTAGGTGATACGGCCCTTGGTCAGGTCGTAGGGTGTCATTTCAACCAGCACCTTGTCGCCGGCCAGTACGCGGATGCGATTCTTGCGCATCTTGCCGGCAGTGTGGGCGATGATCTCGTGAGCGTTTTCCAGCGTCACGCGAAAGGTCGCATTGGGCAGCAATTCGCTGACCGTACCGGGAAACTCGAGAAGTTCTTCCTTAGCCATCAGGCCTCTCAATTGGAGCAAACAGATAGCCGCGAGGACGCCCCGACCGGGTGGTCGAGACGTGAGCCGTCGCGGCGAGGCGCCTCTATAGCGCATTCACCCCCCGAACGTCGATGGCGCGCCGAAACGTCTCTTGATGGCCTCAGCCAGACCATCGCGGACCTCGCGATAGGCCTCCAGCCGCGCTTGGCGCGAGCCGTCGACCAGGGTGGGATCGTGGGTCGGCCAGTACTCGATATCGGTCGCCCGGTCCCGCGCCAGCTCGACGGCGCGGTGCTGGGCCTCGGGGGTCAGCGACACCACGACGTCGAAACTGTCGTCTTCCAGCTGGGAAAAGGTCTTGGGTTTGTGATCGGAAACGTCCAGGCCCAGCTCGTCCATCACAGCGATGACGAAGGGGTCGATCCCCTCGTCGGTGGGATCGCCGCGCAGGCCGCACGAATCAACGAAGGCCCGGGTGCCGTAGAACCGCTTGAACAGCCCCTCGGCCATGGGTGAGCGCACCCGGTTGTAGTTGCAGGTGAAGAGGACGGCGTCCGGCAGATAAGGCAACGCGCCCTAGCCTCGCCAGTGCAGCGCGCAGATCAAGGTGAACAGGCGTCGCGCGGTGTCGAGGTCGGTCTTGACCTTGCCCTCCAGCCGGTCACGCAGCAGCGAGGAGCCTTCGTTGTGCAGACCGCGCCGGCCCATATCGAGGGCCTCGATCTGCTGGGGCGTCGAATTGCGGATCGCCGAATAATAGCTGTCGCAGATCATGAAGTAGTCCTTGATCACCCCCTTGAAGGGCGACAGGGACAGCAGATGCCGGCGCTCGTAATTGGGACCGCCGATGTCGAAGGCCAGCCGGTTCTCGATCAACGACAGCTTCAGGTCATAGGGACCGCCCTGACCGTCCGCCGGCTCGAAATAATTCGAATCGAGCAGATCGAAGATGGCGACCTGCCGTTCCTGCTCCTGGTCGCGCGAGGCGGCCGCGAGGCTGTCATCGTCGATGACAATGGACTTCAGATGCTGGTTGGCGTTGGCGTCGGTCATGGGTCGCCCAAGCTTTGCGCGTCAGTCGGCCGAAGGCAACCGCCCCAGTCGGATTTGGGCCGAAAGGGCGTGAGCCGGCAGTCCCTCGGCTGTGGCCAGAGCCGCCGTGTGCGGACCCAGGATCGCGAACGCGGCCGCGTCGCACTTCACGATCGAGGTGCGCTTGAGGAAGTCGTAGATCGACAAGCCCGACTGGAAGCGCGCCGCGCGGCTGGTGGGCAGTACGTGGTTGGAGCCGGCCACATAGTCGCCGATGGCTTCGGGCGTCAGGCGACCCAGAAAGATCGCTCCGGCATGACGTACGCGGTCCGACAGGCGCTCGGGATTGTCGAGGGCGAACTCGACGTGCTCGGGGGCGATGGCGTCGACCAGGGCCGGGCTCTCGTCCAGCGGGGCGATGATAACCGCGCCGTGGTCGCGCCACGAGGCGGCGGCGTCCTGGCCGGTGGCCAGGGTCTTGAGGCGTTCGATGACGGCGGCCTCGACGGCGTCGGCGAAGGCCGGATCGTCGGTGATCAGGATCGACTGGGCGGCCGGGTCGTGCTCGGCCTGGCTCAGCAGGTCGGCGGCGATCCAGTCGGGATTGTTCTGGTTGTCGGCCACAACGACGATCTCCGACGGCCCCGCCAGGGCGTCGATACCGACCACGCCATAGAGGCGGCGCTTGGCGGCGGTGACATAGGCATTGCCCGGGCCGACGATCTTGTCGACCGACTGGATGGGTCCGGCGCCATAGGCCAGGGCGGCGACCGCCTGGGCCCCGCCGATCCGCCAGATCTCGCTGACGCCGGCTTCCTTGGCGGCGGCTAGCACGGCCGGCTGCAGCTTGCCCGGCGGGGTGACCATGGCGATGCGGTCGACGCCGGCCACCTGGGCGGGCACGGCGTTCATCAGCACGGTCGAGGGATAGGCCGCGCGGCCGCCGGGCACATAGACGCCCACGGCCTCGATCGGCGTCCAGCGCCAACCCAATTGCACCCCGGCCTCGTCGGTCCAGGCCTGGTCGGCCGGGCGCTGGCGGGCGTGATAGGCGCGGATGCGGGCGGCGGCGAAGGCGATGGCCTCACGCACGTCGGCGGGCGTCTGCGCGGCGCCGGCCTCGATTTCCTCGGCCGTGACGCGGACGGTCTGTTCGGTCAGGTCGACGCGGTCAAACTTGCGGGTCAGGTCCAGCACGGCCTGGATGCCGCCGGTGCGGACGGCGTCCAGCACCTGGACGACCGAGGCGTCGACATCCGCAGGCGATCCCCGATCCTCGTCGAGGAAGGCCTTGAAGGCGGCGGCGAAATCAGGGGCGGAAAAGTCGAAGCGGCGCATGGCGTGTAGATGCGGGTTTTTGCGTGGGAGACAAGGGGTGTTGGCGCAGTTGCGCCCCATGGTGAGAGCGTTTCATCTTCCCCCTCCGGGGGAAGACGGTCGCGAAGCGACCCGTAGGGGGCAAGTCTGGCGGACATGGCTTTTCGACCTCGCGCCGAAATCGGCCGCAAGTGGGTTGGGGAGGCGCGAAGCGGCCGGGGCGAACCCGGATGACCGTGATGTGTTGTTTGCGTTTCGGCTCGACCTGTCCGCTTCGCAGAAGCTGTTCTTGCGTGAGGATTGGGCCAAGCGAGCGTCTTTCAGCTCTGATACC
>JANOSS010000130.1:0-9695 GCA_031415995.1 Caulobacter sp.
TTGGGTATCAGAGCTGAAAGACGCTCGCTTGGCCCAATCCTCACGCAAGAACAGCTTCTGCGAAGCGGACAGGTCGAGCCGAAACGCAAAACACACATCACGGTCATCCGGGTTCGTCCCGGCCGCTTCGCGCCTCCCCAAACCAACTCAGCGAGTGATCGCGTGAGCGCGAGAAGCCGTGTCCGCCAGACTTGCCCCCTACGGGTCGCTTCGCGACCGTCTTCCCCCGCAGGGGGAAGACGAAACGCGCCGACCTCATCTTCCCCCTCCGGGGCAGGACGACCTGCGCAGCAGGTCAGGAGGGGGCAAGTGGCCAGCAGAGCGGACCGGCGCCCCTAAGCCCCGAGCGCGTAGGGCCCGCTCTTGTCCAGCGCCGTCTTCCACGCCGGGCGGGCGTGCATGCGCTCGATCCAGGCGGCCATGTGCGGATATTCCGGCAGCTTGCCCATGGCCTTGGCGACCTCGGGCACGAAGCTCATCTGGATGTCGGCGCCGGTCAGACTGTCGCCGACGAAGAACGAACGGCCAGCCAGGCTGTCATTGACGAAGGCCAGGTGGTTGGAGATCTCGGACTGGATGCGCGGCTGCAAGGGCGCGCCGCCCTCGCCCAGGCGGCCGACATACATGTTGAGCATCAGGGGCAGCATGGCCGAGCCCTCGGCATAGTGCAGCCACTGCTGATAGCGGTCGTAGTCGGCGCTGGCCGGATCGGGGGCCAGACGGCCTTCGCCATGACGACGGATGACGTAGTCGATGATCGCGCCGGATTCGATCACGGTCAGGTCGCCATCCACGATCACCGGCGACTTGCCCAGCGGATGCACGTCGGTCAGCGACGGCGGAGCCAGGCGGGTCTTGGAATCTCGAGTGTGAAACACGATCTCGTAGGGAACGCTCAGTTCCTCCAGCAGCCACAGGATGCGCTGCGACCGGGACTCATTAAGGTGGTGGACTTTCAGCATGGTTCTTCCCCGTTTTGCGGCTCTATGCTGCGCTGCGGCATTGCTCGCAGGTGCGAAAAACGCCAGAGTGCAACAAAACAACTGTTTGGCACAGGGGAGCAAGTCATGACCGCAACGGTCGCTCAAGATAGCAGCTCGATCATTCTCCCCGGCCTGACAGGCCTGCTGCGCGAGGCCGCCACGGCCGCCCAGGCGTTTGTCGACAAGGTCCACCCGATCGTGAAGGCCCGGATCGCCGGGCCGGACGGCAAGGTCGATCGCAAGCTGGCGGACCTGGAACAGCACGTCGTTCACGGCTTTGGCTGGTACGCCTCCTATGCCGAGCTGCTGAACCAGGTGGCAGGCTGGGCCGAGCGCCTGGAAGCCGGCGGCCGCTTCACCGAGATCGAGGCCCTGCTGGCCCAGTTGCTGTTTGCCGAATACGCCACCCAGATGGTCGGCGGCATCGCCATGAACCAGGGCGAGATGATCCGCCCCGTCGACATCACCGATGACCGCGGCGTGATGAACCTGCTGTTCGCCCCGGCCCTGGTGACCCTGATGACCAAGGGCGGCGGCCAGGCGGTGAAGACCGCCATCGCCAAGCGCCTGGCCGAGGCGCGTGGCCGTCCGACGCTGGAAAATACCGGCCTGGACGAAACCTTCGAGATGATCCGCGACCAGTTCCACGCCTTCGCCGAGGAAAAGGTCACGCCCTTCGCCCACCAGTGGCACCTGAAGGACGAGCTGATCCCGCTGGAACTGGTGCAGGAACTGGGCGATCTGGGCGTGTTTGGCCTGACCATCCCCGAGGAGTATGGCGGCAGCGGCATGGGCAAGACCGCCATGTGCGTGGTCTCCGAAGAGCTGTCGCGCGCCTGGATCGGCGTCGGATCCCTGGCCACCCGCTCGGAGATCGCCGGCGAGCTGATCCTGACCGGCGGCACCGAGGCCCAGAAGCAGTACTGGCTGCCGCGCATCGCCAGCGCCGAGATCCTGCCCACCGCCGTGTTCACCGAGCCCAATACCGGTTCGGACCTGGGGGCCCTGCGCACCCGGGGCGCGCTGGACGGCGACCACTATGTGGTGACGGGCGCCAAGACCTGGATCACCCACGCCTCGCGCGCGGATGTAATGACCCTGCTGGTCCGCACCGATCCGGCCACCACCGATTATCGCGGGCTGTCGATGCTGCTGGCTCCCAAGCCGCGCGCCACCGATGACGAGGATTTCCCCGCCCCGGGCATGAGCGGCGGCGAGATCGGCGTGATCGGCTATCGCGGCATGAAGGAGTATGAGCTGGCCTTCGACGGTTTCACCGTGCCGGCCGAAAACCTGCTGGGCGGGGTCGAGGGTCAGGGCTTCAAGCAGCTGATGGCCACCTTCGAGAGCGCCCGCATCCAGACGGCCGCCCGCGCCGTGGGCGTGGCCCAGTCGGCGCTGGAGGTGGGGCTGTCCTATGCGATGGACCGCAAGCAGTTTGGCCAGGCGATCTTCGAGTTCCCCCGCGTGGCCAACAAGCTGGCGATGATGGCCGCCGAGATCATGGGCGTGCGTCAGTTGACCTATTTCGCCGCCGCCCAGAAGGACGAGGACAAGCGCTGCGACATCGAGGCCGGCATGGCCAAGCTGATCGCCGCCCGCGTGGCTTGGGCCGCCGCCGACAACGCCCTGCAGATCCACGGCGGCAACGGCTTTGCCACCGAGTATGTGATCAGCCGCGTGCTGGCCGATGCCCGGATCCTCAACATCTTCGAGGGCGCCGGCGAGATCCAGGCCCAGGTCATCGCAAGACGTCTGCTGGACGGCGGGAACTGATCGAGCCCGCTCATTCCGCGAAAGGCGGGATGAGCGGTCGTCTATGCCCCTTGTCGGCCCGCCAGGCATCAGCATAGCCTGCGCCCGCACCCAAGGACGCATCATGATCGCCACGACCCGCCGCGCCGCCCTGCTTTCTGCCCTGGCCACCGGCGGGCTCGCCGCGTTCGGGACCTCCGCCAAAGCCCGGGAAACTGGGTCGGTCGCTGCGGCGGTCGACCAGTACGCCCAGCAGGTCATGGCCGCCTTCCCCGACCAGCCGGGCCTGGGCGTCGCCGTGGTCGAAAACGGCCAGATCACCTTGGCCAAGGGCTATGGCGTCCGGCGTCAGGGCTCTCCGGTCCGGTGCGACGAGAACACCATCTTCGGCATCGCTTCCAACACCAAGGCCATGACGGCAGCCGCCCTGGCCATGCTGGTCGAGGACGGCAAGGTCGAGTGGGACGCGCCCGTCACCCGCTACCTGCCCGACTTCGCCATGAGCGATGCGGTGGTCACCAAGCTGATGACCGTCCGCGACCTGCTGGTCCACCGCAGCGGCCTGACCCTGGGCGCGGGCGACCTGATGATCTGGCCCGCCCCGACCCACACCCGGGCCGAGATCGTAGCGGGACTCAAATATCTGCCGATCGGCAGCCCGTTCCGCGGCGGCTACGCCTATGACAACGTGCTCTACGTCGCGGCCGGCGAAGTGGTGGCCGCCGTCACAGGCAAGCCGTGGGAAGACTTCATCCAGACCCGGATCCTCAACCCTCTGGGCATGACTGACACGGTGACCACCCCAGCCCAGGTCGACAAGACCCGCCGGGCCGAGCCGCACTGTCGCCTGGGGCCGCCGGTGCGGGGCATGGGCCCTCAGACGGTCCTGCCCTTCGACGACAGCTTCGCCTCGGCCGCTGCTGCGGGCGGGGTCAATACGACGCCGGCAGACATCGGCAAGTGGATGCAGGTGCAGCTGGCGCTGGGGGCCTTGCCCGACGGCAAGCGCCTTTGGAGCGAGGCCACCGCCCGCGAAATGTGGAAGCCGCAGACCATCACGTCCTCGTCCGATGGTCCGACAGCGGAGAACCCCGTGCGGCCCTCGATGCAAGCCTATGCCCTGGGCTGGTTCGTGCAGGACCATCGCGGCGAGCGCCTGCTGTGGCACACCGGCGGCCTGGCGGGCTTCATCTCCTATACCGGCCTGCTGCCCGGTCGGAAGTCAGGCATTATGGTGATGACCAATGCCGAGGAGAACCCAGTGCTGCGCGCACTGCGCTACGGCGGTCCAGACCGCCTGCAGGGTCGCAGCGACTTCGACTGGATCGGCTCCAGCAAGCGCGTTCAGGCCGAGGCCGACGCCCAGACCATCAAGGATGCTGTGGCGGCCGCAGCTCCGAAGGCCGGCGGCAAGCCGCCCAGCCTGCCGCTCGACGCCTATGTCGGCGTCTATCGCGATCCCTGGTACGGCACGGTCACGATCGGAAAAGCCAAAGGTAAAAAGGCGAAGGGCCTGACGGTGTCGTTTGACAAGACCCCGGCCCTGCAAGGCAGGCTGGACCTGTTCGACGGCGAGACCTTCAAGACGCTCTTCGACGACCGCACCCAGGAGGACGCCTTCATCACCTTCGACGTCGAGAACGGCGCGGTGAAGTCAGCCCTGGCCAGAGCTGTCTCGCCCCTGGCCGACTTCTCGTTCGACTATCAGGACCTGCGGCTGACGCGGCAGCCTTGACCTGTCGACCTCAACGCGGTCGCCAGCCCTCGACGATGACCTGGATCTGGCGGTCCATCGTGGCCGACATCGCGGACGCATCAGCCGCGCTGGCATCGGCGGCCGCCAGTCGATAGTTCCAGGCATAGGCGGCCCGAAGGATCTCGATGGCCAGCGGCTGGTCGAGATCGGCGCGGATTTCGCCTCGCCGCACACCTTCTTCGAGGATGTCGTGCAACATCCCGGTCAGACGCTGATTGCGACCATAGGGCGTGACGCCGGGGTCAATGCTGGGATTATAGGCGGCGGCGATATGGGCCAGGAACAGCTTCACCCGCCGGGTTTCGAACTCGTAGTGAATGGCGAAGACCGAGCATAGCCTGTCCTTCGCCGTGCCCCGAAGGTAGGGAATCACACGGTCGAATTGAGCATACAGCTCGTCCAACCGCCCCTCCATCACATGGCTGAGCACCTCTGCCTTGGACACAAAGGTCGTGAAAACGCTGCCGACCGAGACCCCCGCCCGCTCCGCAATCGCGCGGATGGTCGTTTCCTCGTAACCGACGTCGTTAAACAGGTCGCGAGCGGCCTCCAGGACCCTCTCGCGTGTCGCCTGTTTCTGGTCGTCCCTAACGCCCAAGCCCGTCCCCCTCGAACACGCCAGCGTCTAATTATGGTCAAGGACGCCCCGCCCCAACGGGGCGCCCTCTAAATCAGGCGCGAGCGCCCGCAAAAATGACTTTCAGTTGATCTGAAAGCCGCGCGAGCAACGCTTCCACCGTCCAGCCATCAAAGACGGCGCGGCGATAATTGGCGACATACACGTCCCAAGTCATTTCAGCCAAGAGCTTTGCATCGATGCCGCTCTTCAGCTGGCCTTGATCGATGCCGCGCTGTGTGACTTCGCCGATCAGGCGGAAGATGTGCTTGAGATCCGCGCGAGCGCGGCGCTCAGCAGCCTCGTTACGGGTCCAGGACACGGCGATACTGGCGCGCAGCAGCGGAAGTTGGTCAAGGTGGAAGCTGTAGGCGACGCCGAAAAGACCCAGCAGAGCCTCGTCGACGGTGGCGGCAGCGCGGGCCGCCTGAACCATCTGAGCGTAGATCACTTCGTAATCGGCGGTCAGGATTTCGTCGAACAGCTCGGTCTTGTCGGCAAAGCTGGCGAACACCGCGCCGGTCGACATCCCCGCAGCCTGGGCGATGTCGCGGATGGTAGCGCCTTCATAGCCCCGCTCGCTGAACAGACGGCGCGCGGCCGACAGCACGCGTTCACGCGTCCGTTGCTTGGCCAGAGCGCGGCGGGTCAGCTTGACGGGAGAGTCGGTGGCCGACTCGATATTGACGGATACAAAGCTCATGCGGCGGCCTCCAATCGAGCGAGGGCCGCCTCGGCGCGCTTCTCAAACTCAGTGCAATAGTCATCGACAACGTTCTGAAGAACGTCGGCGTAGCGGCGCGCCAGTTGGCGGCCATCCTGCGCGGCGTCGCGCAGGTCGGTGATCAGTTGGCGGACTTCCGCCATGGCGTCTTCGCGTTCGGACGCGGAGAACGCGGCGTCGGCTACAGAGGCCTTTGCCATTCTGTTTTCTCCTGCCTCCCCGCTGGGATGAGCGCTGAACGATCTGCGGTGAGGAGATGATCGTGTTCAACGAACGCATACTGGAAAAATTGAAGCGGGGGGCATAACGCCCCAGCCTTGGGATAGCAACCGCTAGACAGAACTAAAATCACCGAACGTCGGCTGGATTTCTATATATGTTACCGTTCTCACATTACCAGTGCGACAAATGCACTCAACGAACGAGTTCGGCGAATTCGCTCATCGGACAGCGTTCCGCCAATGCAAAGCTCAGTGGCCAAAAGACTTTCAAACCCCTATCCTGGGGCTCATGGACAGACTCTTCGACTTCCTCGTTCCAGCCGCGCTGCTGGCGGTGCTTCTGGCGCTCAGCGGTGGGCTCTACGCACTCTTCAAGGGCGGTGACTTTGGCCGCTCCAATTCCAACAAGCTGATGCGGCTTCGCGTTGTGCTGCAGTTCGTGGCGGTCATCGTGCTGGTGGCTGCATATTGGTGGCGCACGCGCTAAAACACGATAACGGCGGTCTGCGACCCATGGTCTCGCTCAACAGAATCTACACCCGCACGGGGGATGGCGGCTCAACGCGCCTGGCCACGGGAGCGCCCGTCAGCAAGGCTTCGCTGCGGGTCGAGGCCTATGGCGGCGTCGATGAGACCAACGCCTTCCTGGGCGTGGCGCGACAACACACCGCAGGTGATCCCGAGCTCGACGCCATGCTGGAGCGCATTCAGAACGATCTTTTCGACCTCGGCGCGGATCTGGCCACGCCTGAACAGCACGAAAAGCCCGCCTGGGAGCCTCTGCGAATCGTCGAGAGCCAGGTCGAGCGGCTGGAACACGAGATCGACCGTCTGAACGGCGAGCTCTCACCCCTGACCTCGTTCGTGCTGCCGGCCGGATCGCCGGCCTCAGCCGCCCTGCATGTGGCGCGCACGGTCTGCCGTCGGGCCGAGCGTGCGGTGGTCCAGTTGTCGGAAACCGATGGGGAAGTCGTCGGGCAGCCGGCGCTGAAATATATCAACCGCCTGTCGGACCTGCTGTTCGTCGCGGCGCGCTGGGCCAATGACAAGGGCGCGGCCGACGTGCTCTGGAAGCCGGGCGCGACCCGCTAGGCTCCTATTTCTTGTCGGGCGCAGCCGGGGTCGCGGGAGCGGGTGGCTCGTTGTTGATCGGCGGCACATTGGCCGGGCGGCGCGTCAGGGTCTCGATCGAATAGACCGTGCCGCACTTGAGCCAGCGCCCGGCCCAGGCCCCGCCGCTCGCCTCGCAGCGGTCCTTGGGCCAGACCCAGAGATAGTGGTAGCCCAAAACGCCGACGCTGCTGGCCAGGAACAGGCCGATGAAGAGGATTTTCAGACGTTCGATCGTGCGGTTCATGGCCCGGCTGTTTAGTGGCCGACCGCAAAGCTGACCAGTCCTTTCCTCTGCCGGACCTTTGGCACCGATGGCGCAACGGTGAGCGGACGCCTCCAGCCAAGTATCGTACAGTTGTTTGAACCCCGCGCCAGGCAATGCTTTACGCTTACGCAAAGGGAAACTTGCGTTGCGGTGCAAAACGGGTAATTCCCGTGCCGACGCAAGAGAAAACGCAGCCTGGAGGCGTGAAACCCGATGAAGGTCCTGGTCCCGGTTAAACGGGTTATCGATTACAACGTGAAGGTCCGCGTAAAGGCCGATCAAACGGGCGTCGATCTGGCGAACGTCAAGATGTCGATGAATCCCTTCTGCGAGATCGCGGTCGAAGAAGCCGTGCGCCTCAAGGAAAAGGGCGTGGCGACCGAAATCGTCATCGTCAGCATCGGCCCGGCTCAAGCTCAGGAAACCATCCGCACGGCCCTGGCCATGGGCGGCGACCGCGGCATCCTGGTGACCACCGACGCCGATCCCGAGCCCCTGGCCGTGGCCAAGCTGCTGGCCGCCGTGATCGGCGAAGAGCAACCCGGCCTCGTTCTGATGGGCAAGCAGGCGATCGACGGCGACAACAACGCCGTGGGCCAGATGCTGTCGGCCCTGCTGGGCTGGCCGCAAGCCACCTATGCCTCGGCCCTCGAGGTTTCGGGCTCCACCGCCAAGGTCACCCGCGAAGTCGACGGCGGGCTGCAGGTGCTGGACGTCGATCTGCCGGCCGTGATCACCGCTGACCTGCGCCTCAACGAGCCGCGCTATGCCAGCCTGCCCAACATCATGAAGGCCAAGAAGAAGGAGATCGTCAGCAAGACGGTCGCCGACTACGGCGTCGACACCGCGCCGCGCCTCACGGTCCTCAAGGTCGCCGAGCCCGCCAAGCGCTCGGCCGGCATCAAGGTCGAAACCGCCGCCGACCTGGTGGCCAAGCTCAATCTCGCGGGAGTGCTCTAGATGGCTGTTCTCGTCGTCGCCGATAACGACAACGCGCACCTGCGCGATAGCACCAACAAGACCGTCACCGCCGCCCTGAAGCTTTCGGGCGACGTCGACGTTCTGGTCATGGGCCACAACGCCAAGGCCGTGGCCGACGCGGCCGCCAAGATCAGCGGTGTCCGCAAGGTCCTGCTGGCCGACAGCGCCGCCCTGGGCCATGGCGTGGCCGAGGCGCAAGCCGACGCCGTGCTGGCCCTGGCCGGCCATTACGACGCAATCCTGGTTCCGGCCACCTCGGGCGGCAAGAACTTCGCGCCGCGCGTCGCCGCCAAGCTGGACGTCGCCCCGATCAGCGAGATCGTGGAGGTCATCTCGGCCGACACCTTCGTGCGCCCGATCTATGCCGGCAACGCCCTTGAAACCGTCCAGTCCTCGGACGCCAAGAAGGTGATCACCGTGCGTCCCACCGCCTTTGCGGCGGCTGAAGACGGCGGCTCTGCCCCGGTCGAAAACGCCTCCGGCGCGGAAGCCGACAAGACCCGCTTCGTCAGCGAAGAGATGGTCAAGTCCGATCGCCCCGAACTGGCGGCGGCCAAGATCGTCGTCTCCGGCGGTCGGGCCATGGGTTCGGCCGAAGAGTTCCAGCGGGTGATCGAGCCCCTGGCCGACAAGCTGGGCGCCGCTGTGGGCGCCTCGCGAGCTGCGGTCGATGCGGGCTACGCCCCCAACGACTATCAGGTCGGTCAAACCGGCAAGGTCGTGGCTCCGGCCCTGTATGTCGCCATCGGCATCTCGGGCGCCATCCAGCACCTGGCCGGCATGAAGGACAGCAAGATCATCGTCGCCATCAACAAGGACAGCGACGCCCCGATCTTCCAGGTCGCCGATTTCGGCCTGGTCGCCGACTACAAGACCGCCGTGCCTGAACTGATGGACGCGCTCGCCGCCGCCGGAAAGTAGGCTTCGGCCCAGAAGACAATGGAAAGGCCCGGAGGCGACTCCGGGCCTTTTTTGTTTGAGCGTCATGGCGGGGTCCCGGGCTGTTGGCGCACTGGCCCCCTGCGTCATGTGCGCGTTTCATCTTCCCCTGCGGGGTAAGACGGTCGCGAAGCGACCCGTAGGGGGCAAGTCTGGCGGACATGGCTTTTCGACCTCGCGCCGAAATCGGCCGCAAGTGGGTTGGGGAGGCGCGAAGCGGCCGGGACGAACCCGGATGACCGTGATGTGTGTTTTGCGTTTCGGCTCGACCTGTCCGCTTCGCAGAAGCTGTTCTTGCGTGAGGATTGGGCCAAGCGAGCGTCTTTCAGCTCTGATACCCAA
>JANOSS010000131.1:0-5305 GCA_031415995.1 Caulobacter sp.
GACTTTTCAACGATCTGCATCGACATTGTCATATTCTCGGACCTGCGACGCGCGCGTCGGGGGTCCGCCCTGGGGTCAAAAACATCGACGCCGCCCGCGAGGCCGGGGCGGCGAAAGAGCGCCCTTATGTCACGACGTGCGCGACCATCCAAGAGCGCCAGCGGCAAAAGTCACGGCCATCCCTCATAGACAGGAAAGCGGTCAGTCAATCTTGGTGCGGATGAGAGGACTCGAACCTCCACGCCTCTCGGCGCCAGAACCTAAATCTGGTGCGTCTACCAGTTTCGCCACATCCGCGTGGGGTCAGGCCTTACGGATTTCACCGTGGGGATGCAAGTGCGCCGCGCGCCTGGACAGGGCGACGCGTCAAGAGCCTAGCCAGCACGGCGGGAGCCAGATCCGGCAAGTCTTCCGAGATCAGTCCCGGTCCGCGCGCGTTCCCGCATTCGGCGTGGATCCAGGCTCCGGCGCAGGCCGCTTCGAAGCTTTCCATGCCCTGGGCAATCAGTCCGCCGATGAAACCCGCCAGAACGTCGCCCGAACCCGCCGTCGCCAGCCAGGGCGATCCATTGAGCGAAATCGCCGCACGGCCATCCGGCGCCGCCACCACGGTATCGGGTCCTTTCAACAGCACGACAGCGCCGGCCCGCCGCGCAGCCGCCCGCGTCGCCGCCACGCGCTCGGCCGATTCGCCCAGAAGCCCCGGAAAGATCCGCTCGAACTCGCCTGGATGCGGCGTCAGCACGTCATCGCGATCCAGCGCCGAGAACAGCGCGCCCGGGTCATGGCGAAAGCTGGTCAAGGCGTCGGCGTCAACCACCAGGGCCGCGCCAGTCCTCGCCAGAGCGAAAAGATTTCGCATGATCGGATCGCCGACGCCGCCGGCCGGACCGATCACGACGGCGTCGGCACCTTCTCCCGCCGCCTGCAGATCCGCCTCGCCTTCGAAAGGCGCCAGCATGATCGCTTCGAGATGCGCTGCGTTCACCGCGAGCGCGCTGGGCGGCGACAACAGGCTGACCACGCCCGCTCCGATCCGCAGACCGCCTCGCGCCGCCAGACGCGCTGCGCCTGTATTCCAGGCGTCGCCGCTGACCACCTTCAAGCGACCACGCCGATGCTTGTGCGCGTCGAGGGCGGGCCACGGAAACCGGGCCTCCCAGAGGTCGGGCGAATTCTCGTGCAGGGTGCAGATGTGGTCTGGAGCGGCGAGCCCGATGTCAGCGACGATCACCTCTCCGCAAGCCGCGCGTCCGTCCATCAGGCAGTGGGCCAGCTTGCGTCGATGAAAGGTCACGGTGATATCGGCCCGAAACGCAGTCTCGCCCAAGGCGCGACCTGTATCGCCAGACACGCCGCTGGGCACATCGATCGCGATGATGGGTTTGCTCAGCAGGTTGCTGGCGCGGGCCAGTTTGGCGACATCGCCCTCGAGCGGCCGCGACAGGCCCGCGCCAAACAGCGCGTCTATAAAGATGTCGGCCTGGCCAGGCTCGGGCGACAGGCGACCGGTTTCACCCTTCCAGCGGACCGCCGCGCGCCGGGCCGCCTCCGTGACCGGCGGCGCAGAGGCTTCCACGCGAACCGACCAGCCTTTGCTGCGCAGATGCCGCGCGGCGACATAGCCATCGCCGCCGTTGTCACCGGGGCCGCACCAGATCACGACGGGCCGGTGTGAGAACCGCGCCCTCACCGCCTCGGCCACCGCGATTCCGGCGCGCTCCATCAAGGTGCTGATCGGCACGCCAAGCGAGACGGCGGCGCGATCCGCCGCAGTCATCTCGGCGACGGTCATGATCTCGCGCGACACGACGACTCCTTCAGAGCACCTGGCTCTGAGCTTCGCGTCCTTTCTCGTCGAGGATCAAGCGTCCATCGCGAATGTCGAATGTCGTGATCGAACAGTGATCCGGTCGGAACGCCGCCACCCTCGCCTCGCCGGTCGCCACGCCGACGGCGGCGTTCAGCGCCACGAAGTGACTGAACACTGCCGCATTCGAATACTCGGCCACGGCGGCCGCCACGCCTCTGGCCCAGGCCTCATAGTCCAGATCGCCGACAATCTGGCCCCATTCGCCGCCGAACGCCGCCTTGAGCCAGGCCGGTCGGTCCGCGGCGGGCATTGCCGCGGGCGTAGGGATCTCCCCCACGCGGGGATCGATCACAAGCTCGACACCCAGGGCGCGCGCCATCGGTGCGGCGGTTTCACGGCATCGACGCAGCGGTGATGAGACGACACGGAGCGGCCGTTCCCCGTCCGGCAGGGCCATCAGGACTTCCATCGCCTCGACGGCTTGCTGATGCCCGACCTCGTCGAGGCCCGGATCATCCTCCGCCCCGCCCCAGGTCGAGGCTGGACGCCCGTGGCGGATCACATGGACGCGGGTCATGGGTTCAATCCGGAACAAAGAGGTTGCGAACACCGTCGGGGTGAGGACCGACGACGCCCGTTCTGCCAACGCCTTCTCGGGCCTCGAGATCCAGCAGGGTCTCGGGATCCTCGGGCGTGTGGGCCACGAAGCGTCGGCCAGCAGAGTCCCGACCGATCACGATGGCCATGCGAACCCCTTCGCGGGCGTGGACAACGGTATAGGTCTCGATCACCGCCGGCCCGGTCGGGTGTTCGACGATCTCGGGATGCGGCAGCGCGTCGATCCGGTCCTGAATCCTGGAGGGTGCCTCGCGCACCCAGTCTCCCTCGACAGGTCGTGTCGAATAGATGCCGACCGACTGTTTGGTCAGGAACCAGCCATTGGCCGTGCAGAGCCCGTAGGCTCCGGGCTGGGCTCTGAGGCGCCCCATCATCTCGGCGATGGAATGCAGGGCGTAGTTGTTTCCCGGCCCTCCGAAATAAGGCAGGCCGCCGGTGACGGTCAGGCCGCGCGGATCATCCAGCGCCAGACCCAGCTCTTCAGCCGCCACCTGAACGGCGGACGGGAAGCAGGAATAAAGGTCGATGAGGTCGATGTCAGACAGGCCGATGCCCGCCATCGCGAAGGCGCGCTCACCGGTCAGGCGAATGGCCGGACTGGAATGGAAATCCTGGCGGTCCATTGGATACCAGAGATCGGCGGCGTCGGCGCAGCCGTGCAGATAGACCCACTTGTCTTCTGACACGCCCAGTTCGCGCGCCTTGCGGGCGCTGCAGATCAGCACGGCGGCCGACTGATCGACCTCCATGATGGCGTTTAGGTACTTGGGATAGGGAAAGCTGATCATCCGGTTGCGATCGGTGACCGTCACCAACTCATCTTGTGATCGCTCGACCGGGAACCAGGCATTTGGATTGCCGGCCGCGACCTTGCTGAACGGTGAGAACAGGCTTCCCAATCGGGCCTGATGGTCTTCCAGAGAACGGCCGTCGCGGGCCCGCAGCGCGTTCTCGAACAATGGATAGGTGTTGACGGGATAGCCCAGACCGTGCGCGGCCTCCTGCGGCGTAACGCCGGGACGAGGATCGCCGATGCGAGCCGGCGGCTCCGTGATGTCATCGCCCCAGCCTTCGAAACCCAGGCCGCCCTTCAGACGCTTCATCAGAGAGCCGAGAAACTCGGCTCCCGTGACCAGGGCCATTTCGGCCTGACCCTTGGCGATCCGCTCGCAGACCACATTGATCGCCTGCTGAGGACTGTTGCCGCCGGTCTCGGTATAGACACTCCATGCTGGCCCGGCACCCAACGCCCTGGCCAGGCTCGCGGGCGGGTTGGCGAGGCGCGGCAAGGGTAGCTTCGAAAGCCCGCCCGGCGCGTCGATACTGAAGGCGATGACCGCCAACGCGTCGAGTTCGGCAAGAACCGACCCCAACAGCCCGGCATCGTCAACAGCACGTTCCGCCGCAATCTTCAGCAGTTCGAGCGGCGACGGCGAGTTTTCGGCTTTTCCGCGGTAGGTGAACTGCCCAGCGCCGATCAAAACCGGTGTGTCGTCGCGCATGTTCGCCCCCATTCAAACGATTGTTGGGGGCGATCCTAGGGGTGAAACAGCGCGCCGCAAGGCCATTTGGTCAACAAACCTGCACTGATCATTTTTCGCGCTCGCGATGCCTAATTATTGATCATCACCCTCCGTCCGTCATCAGAGAGCCCCTTTCCGACGGTCGAAAGCTTGCGAGTCCCCCGGGCGGCGTGATCCGTGCCGCTGATCAAAGGCGCGGCGCGCCTGCGGGCCCGAAAGTGGAACCGATGAAGAAGATCGAAGCCATCATCAAGCCGTTCAAGCTCGATGAGGTGAAGGAGGCGCTCCAGGAGATGGGCGTCCAGGGCATGACCGTGCTCGAAGCCAAAGGCTATGGCCGCCAAAAGGGCCATACCGAGCTCTATCGCGGCGCTGAGTACGTCGTGGACTTCCTCCCCAAGATCAAGGTGGAGGTGGTCGTCGAGGACAGCCAGCTGGAACCCGCGCTGGAGGCCATCACCCGCGCCGCCCGCACCGGGCGCATCGGCGACGGTAAGATTTTCGTGTCGGAGATCGCGGAAGTCATCCGCATCCGAACCGGAGAAAGCGGCCCCGCGGCCGTCTAGCCGCGAACGGTCAAATATTTCGAGGCTCAAGAAGGGGATACGGAATGAGCACCGCCAAGGAAATCCTGAACCTGATCAAGGAAAAGGACGTCAAATACGTTGACGTTCGCTTCACCGACGTTCGCGGCAAGATGCAGCATGTCACGTTCGACATCGATCTCGTTGATGACGACTTCCTCAACGACGGCACGATGTTCGACGGTTCGTCGATCGCCGGCTGGAAGGCCATCAACGAGTCGGACATGAAGCTGCGTCCCGACCTGACGACCGCGATCATCGACCCGTTCTATCAGCAGACGACCCTGGCGCTGTTCTGCGATGTGGTGAACCCCGACACCGGCACCCCCTACAACCGCGATCCCCGTTCAATCGCCAAGGCGGCCCTGAATTACGTCAAGGCCTCCGGTATCGGCGACACCGTGTTCTTCGGCCCTGAAGCCGAGTTCTTCATCTTCGACGATGTGAAGTGGGACACCCAGCCCAACAGCACCGGCTATTCGTTCGACTCCGTCGAGCTGCCGGGCAACTCGGCCAAGACCTACGCCGAAGGCAACATGGGGCACCGCCCGGGTCCGAAGGGCGGCTATTTCCCGGTCAACCCGATCGACTCCGCTCAAGATCTGCGCGGCGAAATGCTGGCCGTCATGGGCGAGCTGGGCATGAAGCCGGAAAAGCACCACCACGAAGTGGCGCCCGCCCAGCACGAACTCGGCCTGAAATTCGATACCATGGTCGTGATGGCCGACCGCATGCAGCTCTATAAGTATGTGATCCACAATGTGGCG
>JANOSS010000132.1:0-11897 GCA_031415995.1 Caulobacter sp.
TACAAGGTCGGCGCCACCAGCGTCGAGGGCGTGGTGGTCGAGAAGGCCTTCGACGCTGTCGGCCTGCTGAACTACCAGACCACGGTCGTGCCGATCCCGCAGTGGAAGGGCGACATCCATGGCGAGTGGAGCATGGGGCCGCACAATGTGCGCCTGACGGTCCACTATATCGACTCCTACACTGACCAGCGTAAGGCACCCTTCGCGGCCAACGCCTACAAGGACACCACGGGCGCAGGCGTGCAGATCACCAACGGCAAGACGATCGACGCCCAGGTCCTGACCGATCTGGCCTATCGTGTGTTCCTGCCCTGGGACACCACGCTCACGGCGGCGATCACCAACCTGTTCGACAAGGATCCATCCTACGCCCGTCTGGACCTCGGCTACGACCCCTTCACCGGGGATCCGCTGGGCCGGACCTACAAGGTGGGTCTGCGCAAGAAGTTCTAGTTCTCGCTGGAGCGATCAAGACGGAAGCGCGCCCTTCACACGGCGCGCTTCTTTCGTTCTGGGGGTGACGGTCAACGCGTGAACACGCCCATCAGCAGCGGACGCGCGAACAGTTCGGCTGCCTCGTCCCGCGCGACCCCAGGCACCCAGGCGCCCAGAGAGGCGGCGGCGTTGAGCATGGAGTTGATCATGTGGGCGGCGATCATCGGGTCGACGGGTCGGATCGAGCCGTCGGCGATGCCGTCGGAGATCATTGCCGCGAACCGTTCGGAGCCCCGGCCATAGCCCTCGGCCATGTCGTGCCGGATATCGGTGGGCAGGGCGCCCATCGACGAGGCGCGCAGCAGGGGGCCGTGGTCCGACAGCTGATAGGCCACCAGGGTGGCGGTGGCGGCGGCCACCTGATCCCAGGACGAGCCCTTGCTGGCCCGGGCGTCGACTTGCGACTTGCGGGTCACGGCGAAGGTGCGCTGGAAGCACTCCACCACCAGGGCGTCCTTGTCCTCGTGGTGGTGGTAGAATGAGCCCTTGGTGACGTTCAGCGCCGCCGAGATGTCCTCCACCGAGGCACCGCGATAGCCGCGTTGATTGATCAGCCGGGTGGCGGCGACCAGGAAGGTCTCGCGCCATTCCTGGCCCTCTGACGAGACCGGGGTCGGATCGGGCAGGGCGGCGGGTGCCCAGGTGCGGCCAGGCGCGGCCAGGCCGCCGATCAGGATGTCGTAGATCTTGTCGCGGACGCGTTCGTAGTCGTCCGGGTCGTAGCGCCGCAGCCAGGTGCCAGACCAGAACACCTGCTCCATCAACAGGTGGGTGCGGGCGTTGCGTTCGCGCTTTTCCAGGTGCTCGAACCCCTCGCCCTCGAAGAAGCCGCGCACCCGGCGGAACAGGTCGTTGAAGGCGTTGGAGACCGACGAGCGCAACGGCTCCTTCAGGGCCTTGATCTCGGTGAAGCTGGTCAGGGGCGTCGCCTCGCCCAGCCGCACGCGCCGGTTCAGATCGAGATACAGGTCTATGAAGGTCTTGAGGCGCGAGGGCGGATCGGGCTGGGCCGCCGCCTGGGCGATCATGGCGTCGAACCGCTCCAGGCCGCGCATGAAGCAGGCGGCCGCCAGATCGTCCTTCTTGCGGTAGTAGTAGGTGACGCTGGTGGTGATCAGGCCCACGCGGGCGGCAACGTCGGCCAGGGTCATGCCGCGCACGCCCTGACGGTTGAGGATCGTCGTGGCCGCCGCCAGGATGGCTTCCTTCTTGCGCGCATAGCGCGCCGTGGCCACGCCCGCGATCCGTCCATCATCCATACGCAGGACCCCCGAAGCACCGTTTTCGCCGGTTGCTCGACTATCTGGTGCAATTTAGGCGCGCCGAGGGGCGGCGCAAAGGCCGCGCCTCGATTATCTCGACAATAACAGGCCTTCGGATCCGGCGTTTTTCAGCTTTGTTGCAGAACGCCGATCGGCTGAGCGCCTTCGACGTCTTCCTGGGTGGCCTTGTTGCTCAGGTCCTTGCCCATCGGCGTTCCCTCGTTTTCAATAACCCTGCGCGAGGCGAGTAGAGCGAACATCGCTCCACAAGGCCTTGTCGCCAACAAAAACAACGCCCTCCCTGCGGGGGCGGTCGCAGGGGAGATGTAGAATCGTGAGCACGCCTGAAGCCGTGGGGCTGTCGTCCGAGCGCCTGAAGCGCATCGAGACCTTCATCCAGGAAAAATACATCGATAGCGGCAAGCTGCCCTGCGCCCTGACCCAGGTCTGGCGACGCGGACAGCTGGCCTACACGTCCGTGCTGGGATCGGCCGATATCGAGCGTGGCAAGCCGCTGAAGGCTGACAGCCTGTTTCGCATCTATTCGATGACCAAGCCCGTCACCAGCGTCGCCTTCATGATGCTGGTCGAGGAGGGCAAGGTCTCGCTCGATGATCCCGTCCACCGCTTCATTCCAGCCTGGCGCGACCTGGGGGTTTTCCAAGCCGGGGTGCTGGGGGCGTTCCAGACCAAGCGCTCGGCTGAACCGATGCGAATGCTGGACCTGCTGCGCCACACCGCCGGCCTGACCTATGGCTTCCAGCAGCGCACCAATGTCGACGCCGCCTATCGCAAGCTGAAGCTTGACGGCATCGACAGCGAAGGCGGCCTGCAGGAGTTTGTCGACAGGCTGGGAACCGTGCCGCTGGAGTTCAGCCCCGGCGAGGCCTGGAACTACTCGGTGGCCACCGACGTGCTGGGCTATCTGGTCGAGAAGATCTCCGGCCAGCCCTTCGACGCCTTCCTCAAGAGCCGCATCTTCGATCCGCTGAACATGGTCGACACCAGCTTTTTCGTGCCGGAAAGCCAGCGCGCCCGCTTCACGGCCTGCTACGCCCTGACCCCGACGGGCAAGATCGTCCTGCAGGATGATCCGGAAAAAAGCCGCTACCTGAACAACCCGTCGGTCAAGTCGGGCGGCGGCGGCCTGGTCTCGACGGCTGACGACTATATGCGCTTCTGCCGCATGCTGCTGAACGGCGGCGAGCTGGACGGCGCGCGGCTGCTCAGCCCCAAGACCATCAGGCTGATGACCATCAATCACCTGCCGGGCGGCAAGGAACTGACCGAGCTGTCCAAGTCGCTGTTCAGCGAGGCGGTGTTCGAAGGCCTGGGCTTTGGCCTGGGCTTTGCGATGACCGTCGACCAGGCGCGGACCAAGAACATCGGCTCGCACGGCGAATATTTCTGGGGCGGCATGGCTTCGACGGCGTTCTGGATCGATCCGGTCGAAGACCTGGCGGTGGTGTTCATGACCCAGTTGATGCCGTCGACCGCCTACCCGATCCGGCGCGAATTGCGGACGCTGGTCTATTCGGCGTTCACGGAGTCAGCGGCTTAGCGACAGGCACGAAAGAAAAGCGGCGCGGGAGCCGGGCTCCCGCGCCGAAGTGCGCTTTACCTAAGTTCGACGCATTGGCCACAACGCGCCGCGCCCGCGCAAAAACCACGACTTCGAAATTCCGGGACGCTTGCAAGTCGCGTCCCAAGTCCCAGCTCCCACGCGTACGCCCTCCCCCAGCCCGATCGTTCTCATGGCAGTGGAGGGCCGGCCGCGTTCAACGCGTCGTCCGCCCCCACGGACAATCTTGGCTGAAATTACTGTTTCGAATTTGTAGTATGTTCACCATGCCGTCAACGCCGGCTGCCCACAATTCGGGCGCCGCTTCGTCAGGCTGGACATCTGCGGCTGGCCGTGCAGGTTTTGTCTTCAAACAACCGTTCAAAAGAGCAGGGGTGGAAACCGCCATGACCGCGATCAACGCCGTCACCGATCTAACTGTCGAAGGCGACATCGGCGTCGTCACGCTGAACTCGCCGCCGGTCAACGCACTGTCGGCCGCCGTGCGCGAGGGGCTTTCGGGCGCTTTCGACGCCGCCATCGCCGATCCGGCCGTCAAGGCCATCGTGCTGATCTGCGAGGGCAAGACCTTCATTGCCGGCGCCGACATCACCGAGTTCGGCAAGGCCATGACCGGCCCGTCCCTGCAGGACGTGCAGAACACCATCGAAAACTCGCCCAAGCCGGTGATCGCCGCGATCCACGGCACGGTGCTGGGCGGCGGCCTGGAAGTGGCCCTGGTTGCCCACTATCGCGTTGCTGTGCCTTCAGCCAAGGGCGGCCTGCCCGAGGTGAACATCGGCCTGCTGCCGGGCGCCGGCGGCACCCAGCGCCTGCCGCGCATCGTCGGCGTCGAGAAGGCGCTGGAAATGGTCACCAGCGGCCAGCACGTGCCGGCCAAGGCGGCTCTGGCGATGGGCCTGTTCGACGAGCTGGTCGAGGAGGGGAACCTCCGCGCCGGCGCCATCGCCTACGCCCAGAAGGTGCTGGCCGAGAAGCGCCCGCTGGCCAAGGTTCGCGAGCTCAACGCCAAGGTCGAGGCCGCCCGTGGCAAGCCCGAGATCTTCGCCGCTTTCCGAGCGGCCAACGCCAAAAAGTTCCGCGGCTTCATGGCCCCGGAAAACAACATCAAGTGCATCGAGGCGGCGGTGAACCTGCCCTTCGACGAGGGCCTGAAAGCCGAGCGCAAGCTGTTCATGGAGCTGATGACCGGCAGCCAGTCGGCCGCCCAGCGCCATGTTTTCTTCGCCGAACGCCAGGCCGCCAAGATCCCCGACGTGCCGGACGACACCGCCATCATCCCCGTCAAGAAGGTCGGCGTGATCGGCGCCGGCACCATGGGCGGCGGCATCTCGATGAACTTCCTCAACGCCGGCATCCCGGTGACGATCATCGAGATGAAGCAGGAGAACCTGGATCGCGGCGTCGGTGTGATCCGCAAAAATTATGAGAACACCGCCAAGAAGGGCCGCCTGACCCAGGACGACGTCGAGGCGCGCATGGCGCTGCTGACGCCCTCGATGAATCTGGAAGACCTGGCCGACTGCGACCTGATCATCGAGGCCGTGTTCGAGCTGATGGAGATCAAGAAGGAAGTGTTCGGCAAGCTGGACAAGATCGCCAAGCCCGGCGCGATCCTGGCATCGAACACCTCGTATCTCGACATCGACGTGATCGCCGCCTCGACCTCGCGGCCGGAAAGCGTAATCGGCCTGCACTTCTTCTCGCCGGCCAATGTCATGCGCCTGCTGGAAATCGTGCGTGGCGACAAGACCGACAAGTCGGTGATCGCCACCTCGATGCAGATCGGCAAGAAGATCGGCAAGGTCGCCGTGCTGGTCGGCAACTGCCACGGCTTCGTCGGCAACCGCATGCTGGCCCAGCGCCAGCGCGAGGCCCAGAAGCTGATCCTCGAGGGTGCCATGCCTTGGGATGTCGACCGCGTGCTCTACGACTTCGGCCTGCCCATGGGCCCGTTCGCGATGAGCGATCTGGCCGGCCTCGATATTGGCTGGGACTCGGCCAAGACCTCGTCTTCGACCGTCCGCGAAGTGCTGTGCGAGATGGACCGTCGTGGCCAGAAGAACGGCAAGGGCTTCTACGACTACGACGAAAACCGCGTCGCCAAGCCCTCCGCCATCGTCGAGGAAGTGATCCGCGACTTCGCCGAAAAGCGCCAAATCCAGCGCCGCGACATCACCGATCAGGAGATCCTGGAGCGGTGCCTGTACCCGATGGTCAATGAGGGCGCGAAGATCCTCGAAGAGGGCCAGGCCATCCGGGCGTCCGACATCGATACGGTGTGGCTCAACGGCTATGGCTGGCCGGTCTATACGGGCGGCCCGATGTTCTGGGGCGAACTGGTGGGCCTCGACAAGGTGCTGGCCAAGATGAAGGAATTCCAAGCCACGCTGGGCGAGGACTTCAAGCCGTCGGTCCTGCTGGAGCGGCTGGTGGCCGAGGGCAAGGGCTTCAAAGACGCATAGCGTTCGGCAACATCCAAAAAAGCTTGTCATCCCGGCCGCAGCGAAGCGGAGAGCCGGGACCCAGGGGCCGCCGCATTGCGATTGGCCCCTGGGTCCCGGGTCGGCGTCGCCGCCCGGGATGACAAGAGTTTGCGTTTCAGGAAGAAGCCCATGACCACCATCGCCGCCATGATGTCCGCCGACTATGGCGTGATGGGCGACATCCTGCGGCTGCGGACGCAGGAACACCCCGACCATCCGGCCATCGTCATGGAAACCGGCGAGGCGGTGACCTACGGCCAGTTCGACGCCCTGGTCGATCGCGTGGCGGCGGCCCTGCAACGCGACGGGATCAAGCCTGGCGAGGCGGTCGCGGTCTGCGCTCTCTCATCCATCCCCTACACGGCGGTATTTCTGGGCGGGCTGCGGGCCGGGGTGGCCGTGGCGCCGATCGCGCCGTCCTCGACGCCCGAGGCCATAGCCGGCATGGTCGCCGACTGCGGGGCCAAGCTGCTCTTCCTCGACGCCGGCGTGGCCCAGGCCCAGGCCCCCGCGCCGGTTCCTGTGCGCCTGATCGCGCTGGACGGCTCAAGCGCGGGCGAGGCCTTCGATGCCTGGCTGGCTCCGGAAGGGGCAAAGCCCGCGCCGGTCGATATCGCCCCCGAGGCGCCGTTCAACATCATCTATTCCAGCGGCACCACCGGCACGCCCAAGGGCATAGTCCAGTCGCACGCCATGCGCTGGAAGCACGTTTTCCGGGGCGACGCCGTCGGCTATGGCCCCACGGCGGTGACCCTGCTGTCGACCCCGCTCTATTCCAACACCACCCTGGTCTGCTTCTTCCCCACCCTGGCCGGCGGCGGCACGGTGGTGCTGATGAAGAAGTTCGACGCCGGCCGGTATCTGGAGCTGGCCCAGATGCACCGCATGAGCCACACCATGCTGGTGCCCGTGCAGTACCGCCGCCTGATGGAGCGGCCGGACTTCGACAGCTACGACCTGTCGACCACCCACCTGAAGTTCTGCACCAGCGCGCCGTTCGCAGCCAACCTCAAGGCCGATGTGCTCAAGCGCTGGCCCGGCGGGCTGGTCGAGTATTTCGGCATGACCGAAGGCGGCGGCACCTGCATCCTGATGTGCCATGAGCACCCGGACAAGCTCCACACGGTGGGGCAGCCGGCGCCGGGCCACGACATCCGGCTGATCGACGAGGACGGCGTGCAGGTCGGGCCCGGCGTGGTCGGCGAGATCGTCGGGCGCTCGGCCGGCATGATGAACGGCTATCACGGCCAGCCCGGCAAGACCGCCGAGGCGACCTGGGTCTCGCCCGAAGGGCTGCGCTTCATCCGCACCGGCGACGTGGGCCGGTTCGACGAGGAGGGCTTCCTGACGCTGATGGACCGCAAGAAGGACATGATCATCAGCGGCGGCTTCAACATCTATCCCAGTGACCTCGAGGCCGAGATCGTCAAGCACGAGGCCGTCGCCGAGGCCGCCGTGGTCGGCGTGCCGTCCGACGCCTGGGGCGAGACGCCGGTGGCCTTCGTGGCCCTGAAGGCCGGCGCGAGCGCCAGCGCCGACGAGATCAAGACCTTCGTCAATAGTCGGGTGGGCAAGACCCAGCGGGTGGCGGAGCTACACCTGCTTGATGCTCTGCCGCGCAGCCACATCGGCAAGGTTCTCAAGCGCGAACTGCGCGACTCATGGCAGGCTTCATCGAAAGCTTGAGCTTTTCCCCGCGACGGCGCGCCGCAGTGGGGCAAACGGAATCGGTTGTTACGGTTGCTTAACCATAAGGTGACGCCATAGGGCGGAACCGGTCTCTCGTGGAAGCGCCTGCCCCATGCGTCCTTCGCCCGCCGCCCCTGTTCCGCAGCCGACCACCGCCAAGAAACGCGCGCCTTCCCTGCCGGTCGATTTCGACGCCGTGACCGAGGCCCTGCGCGCGGCGGGCCATGGCCCGGGCGAGGAGGCGGGCCTGATGTCGCGCTTCTGCCGCCCCGTCGCCGTGCGGGTGCTGTCGGATCATGCGCAGGCCGTCTCCGTGGCCCTGACCGCCCTGGGCGTTCGCCCCGGCGGCTATTGCGTGGTGTCGGCCCTGGCCTGCGCGCAGACCCTGGCCGGCGTTGACGCGGCGGGCCTCAAGCCCTGGCTGGTCGATGTCGATCCGTTCAGCTGGATGTTCGACCCCTCGCACCTGCGCGAGCGCCTGCCCGAGGCCCCCGGTCCGCTGGAGGCCATCGTGCCGGCCGGCGCCCATGGCCGCGCGCCCGACCTGCGCGCCTGGGCCGCCTTCCGCGACGAGACCGGCCTGCCGATCCTGGTCGAGGCCGTCGAGGCCTTCGACGTCATCCAGAGCGCCCCGGTGCCGGTCATTGTCGGCCTGCCCAGCGGCCAGGGCGTGTTCGTCGCCTGCGAGGACGCCACCCCGATCAACGCCATGGACGCGCCCCTGTTCGAAGGCCAGGCGGGCCTGGACCTGTGGCCGCAAAGGCGTCCGCGCCTGGCCACTGCCGCCCAGCGCCTGCGGGTCCTGCTGCTCGACGCGCCGATCGGTTTCCAGCTCGGCTGGGGCATGAGCTGGGTGTCCGAGACCTGTGCCTTCAGCCTGCCCGACGACACCGCCGCCGCCGTGCTGACAAAGCTCGGCGAGGCCGGCGTCGAAGCGGTCGGCGCTTCGTTCCGAACCCGTGACATGGACGCCGACGAGACCCCGGTCGCCGACCGCCTGGCGGGTTCGGTGGTGGTGATCCGGATTGATCCGGACCTGGGTCTTGAGGCTCTGGACGACATCGCGGCGGTGCTGCGCAGCGCTGTGGCCGGCTAGTTCGCCGCCGCGTAGGCCTCAACGCCCGCGATCCGCTCGGCTTTCTCCGCCTCGCTGAGGAATGACCCGGCGAAGCTGTTGCGGGCCAGGGTCACCAGTTCGTCGCGGCTCAGGCCCACCGCCGTCGCCGTGGCCATGTAGTTCTCCAGCAGATAGCCGCCGAAATAGGCGGGATCGTCGGAATTGACCGTGGCCTTCAGGCCCAGGTCCAGCATGCGCTTGAGGGGGTGCTCCTCCAGCGTCTTGACGCCGCAAAGCTTCAGGTTCGACAGCGGGCAGACCGTCAGGGTCGTGCCATCGCGCACCAGCCGCGCCGTCAGGGCCTCATCCTCAAGCGCCCGGTTGCCGTGGTCGATGCGGTCGACCTTGATCAGGTCGATGGCGTCCCAGACATAGGCCGGCGGGCCTTCCTCGCCGGCGTGGGCGACGATCTTGAGGCCCAGATCGCGGGCCGCCTGGAACACCCGAGCGAACTTGGCCGGCGGGTGGCCGACCTCGGAGCTGTCCAGGCCCACGCCGGCGATCTTGGAAAGCCACGGCTTGGCCTGTTCCAGTGTGGCGAAGGCGGCGTCCTCGTCCAGATGGCGCAGGAAGCACAGGATCAGCTTGCTGGTCACGCCTAGCGTCTTCTCCGCCTCGTCCATGCCGGCCAGCAGACCCTTCATGACCACATCGAAGGCGATGCCGCGATCGGTATGGGTCTGGGGGTCGAAGAAGATCTCGGCGTGGGTCCCGCCATCGGCCGCCAGGCGGCGGAAATAGGCCAGGGCCAGGTCCTTGAAGTCCGCCTCCGTGATCAGCACACCCGCGCCCTGGTAATAGATGTCCAGGAAGTCCTGCAGGTTGGAGAAGGCGTAGGCCGCCCGGATCTCCTCGACCGACTTGTAAGGCAGGGTGATCCCGTTGCGCCCGGCCAGCTCGAACATCAGCTCGGGCTCGAGGCTGCCCTCGATGTGCATGTGCAGCTCGGCCTTGGGTAGGCCGCGAACGAAGGTGGTCAGGCTGGTGTCGGTCATGCAGGTTTATGATCGCACCAGCGGGGCGCGATCAACCGTCATTGCGGCGCGCGGCCTGCAAATACGACCCGATAAACCCGACGGCCGCAAACCCGACATCGACCCGACAAATCCGGACACGTCCCGATAAACCCCGAAAGCCTCGGCGCTTCCCGCCGGGACTGGAAATCACGCGTCGATATCGGTTAAGTCGACCTCTTACTCAAGGTTGTCGCCGCGAAGGGCCCATGACTGTTTCCCAGAAGCTTCTGCCGGGCGTGCCGATCATCGAGTCGATGCTGTTTGCGGCCTCGCTGGACGACATGGGGCTGTCCAGTCGCGAGCGCGACATCGCCCTGCAGCTGAACGAGAAGGGCTTCGCGGTCTTTGACTTCCCCGACGAGGCGCTCGACCAGCGGATCGAGCGCATCGTCGCGGCCCTGACGCCGGACTATGATCTGGAGCACTACCGCGCCCACGGCGAGGCCCGGAAGGATCAGCGCGTGCAGGACGCCTGGCGCACCAACGAGGATGTGCGCGCCATCGCCGCCAACACGGTGGTGACCGATCTGCTGAGCAAGCTGTATGGCCGGCGCGCCTTCCCGTTCCAGACGCTGAACTTTCCCGTCGGGACCCAGCAGCACATTCATTCGGACTCGATCCACTTCTCGAGCATTCCCGAGCGCTTCATGTGCGGCGTCTGGCTGGCGATGGAGGACATCCATCCCGACGCCGGGCCGCTGGTCTACTATCCGGGCTCTCACAAGTGGCCGATCGTCTATAACGACATGATCGGCAAGGTGATCGGAGCCGGGGCCGACTTCATGGCCCAGAAGCCCTATGAAGACGTCTGGGCCGCCATGGTCGAAGCCTCGGGCACCAAGCCAGAGCTGTTCCAGCCCCAAAAGGGCCAGGCGCTGATCTGGGCCGCCAACCTGCTGCATGGCGGCAGTCGCCAGAACGATCCGACGCGGACGCGCTGGTCGCAGGTGACGCACTACTATTTCGACGACTGCGCCTATTACACGCCGGCCTTCTCCGATCCGCTGATGGGCAATCTGGACCTGCGCCAGATCGTCGACATCACCACCGGCCAGACCGCGCCGAACATCTATGTCGACCGCCCGGTCGAGCAGGTCGAGCGGCGGGGCCCAACCATCGCGGCGGCGCAGCCCGCGCCAGTTCCCGGCAAGACGCCGCCGGACTTCGAAGCGAAACGCTATCTGGCGCTCAATCCCGATGTGGCGGCGGCCCGCGTCGACGCCAGGAAGCACTATCTGCGCTTCGGCATCCGCGAGAACCGTCGCTACAAGTAGTGCTGGCCGCCAAGCGGGCGGCCGGTGCCTGTCGGATCAGTGCGCCGCGTCCCTGGCCTCTGGCAGGGGAATGAACTCGTCGTGGTCGAGGTCGGGCAGCTTCATGCGGCCGGCCCTCCAGTCGGCCTTGGCCTGCTCCAGCCGGTCCTTTGACGAGGAGACGAAGTTCCATTCCATGAAGCGCGGCCCCACGGGCTCGCCACCCAGCAGCATGACGGTCGAGGGCTCCAGCGCCTTGAAGACGATGGTTTGGCCCGGCGCGAACACGGCCATCTGCAGGGTGGTCAGTTCGCGGCCGTCCACCTCGACCCGGCCGCTGGCGACATAGGCCGCACGCTCGGAATATTCGGCGGGCAGGGCGGCGGTGGTTCCGGCTGCCAGCTCCCAGTGCACATAGAACAGCGGCGAAAAGACCGGCACATTGGTCTTTGCCCCGAAGGCCTCGCCGGCGATCAGCCGCGCCTTCAGCCCGCCGCTCTCGTAGGAGGGCAGGGCGGCGTCGCCCTCGTGGTGGCTGAAGCTGGGCTCTACCTCCTCGAATTCCTGCGGCAGGGCGATCCAGGCCTGCATGCCGTCCATCCGGCCGCCCTGACGGCGCAGGGTCTCGAAGCGCTCGGAATGGGTGATGCCCGATCCGGCCGTCATCCAGTTGACCTCGCCCGGCTTGATCACCGCCAGCGAGCCGACGCTGTCGCGGTGGGTGATCTCGCCCTGAAACAGATAGGTCAGGGTCGACAGACCGATATGGGGGTGAGGCCGCACATCGGCGCTCTTGGGAAAGCCCGGCGCGAACTCGGCAGGGCCCATATGGTCGAGAAAGGCGAAGGGGCCGACCATGCGGTGGGCGTGGAACGGAAGCACGCGCCCGACCTCGAAATTGCCGATGTCGTGACGGCGGGCTTCGATAACGAGGTCGATCATGGAGGGCTCCGGCGCGGGGGTGCCCGGAGATTCTCACAGGTTGCGGTGGGCGTCT
>JANOSS010000133.1:0-38610 GCA_031415995.1 Caulobacter sp.
GCCACTATGGTGACGACGCCAAGGTGCGTCGCTTGCCGGTCGATATTCGGGAGCGAGGCAATAGCTGGTCGCCCCTCGGGCCCGACGGGGCTGCAAAGGGGCCGGAGCGGGATCAAAGTTACCTCAAGACCATAAAACCCAAATCTCCCGGCCAGTCCGAGTTGATGGAGGCCATCGACAAGAAGAACCTGGTCATGGCGCTGGGCCCCGCAGGCACCGGCAAAACCTACATCGCCATCGCCAAGGCTGTTGAAGCCCTGGAAGCGGGCAGCGTGGCCCGCATCGTCCTGTCGCGCCCGGCGGTCGAGGCCGGCGAGTCTCTGGGCTATCTGCCCGGCGACATGGAAGAGAAGCTGGCCCCCTATCTGCGCCCGCTCTATGACGCCCTTACCGACCGCCTCTCGACCCGGCGCATGCGCGCGCTGATGGCCGAGGGCGCCATCGAGATCGCGCCCGTGGGCTTCATGCGCGGCCGAACCCTGAACAACGCCTTCGTGGTCATCGACGAGGCCCAGAACTGCACCTACATGCAGCTGAAAATGCTGCTGACCCGCCTGGGCTGGAACTCCACCATGGTGGTCACCGGCGACCCCAACCAGTCAGACCTGCTGCCCGGCATTTCCGGCCTGGCCGACGTGGCCGCCAAGTTCGAAGCGCTGGAGAACATCGGCGTGGTCCGCCTGGCTGACCGCGACATCGTCCGTCACCCCCTGGTCGCGGAGATGCTGAGCGTTCTGTGATTTCATAGCAGTGGCTCAATCGAAGGCTTGAGTTTGGGGCGGTCGGACGTGCAAGGTCCGGCCGCCTTAACTATTCAGGACCGCCCCATGGCCGACGCCGCCGCTGTTCCACGCTCGGAATTCACCATCCGAGGCGTTCTGCTCGGCATCGCCATCACCCTGGTGTTCACGGCGGCCCAGGTCTATCTGGGCCTGAAGGTCGGCCTGACCTTTGCGACATCAATCCCGGCGGCGGTGATTTCGATGGCGCTGCTGCGGGCCTTCAAGACCTCGACGATCCAGGAAAACAACATCGTCCAGACCATCGCCTCGGCGGCGGGCACCCTGGCCTCGGTGATCTTCGTCCTGCCCGGTCTGCTGATGATCGGCTGGTGGGCGCATGTGCCGTTCTTCACCACCTTCATGGCCTGCGCGGTCGGCGGCATTCTGGGCGTGATGTACACCATCCCCCTGCGCCGGGCCTTGGTGACCAATTCCAACCTGCCCTATCCCGAAGGCGTCGCCGCCGCCGAGGTGCTGAAGGTCGGCACAGGCTCACGCGAAGGTGCCGCCGAGGGCAAGGCCGGCCTGGTCGCCGTGGCCGCAGGCACCCTGGCCTCGGCGCTGTTCGCCGCCCTGGCGGCCGCCAAGATCTTTGCCGGCGAGGTCGCGGGTTATTTCAAGGCCGGGGCCGGCGCGACGGGCCTCGGCGCGTCCAGCTCGCTGGCCCTGATGGGCGCGGGCCACCTGATGGGCATCACCGTCGGCATCGCCATGTTCACCGGTCTGGCCATCGCCTGGGCCGTGCTGGTGCCGATCATGACCCAGATCTTCCCGATGCCGGGCGCCAGTGCCGCAGACCACGCCCTGACCGTGTGGAGCACCAAGGTCCGCTTCCTGGGAGCCGGCGTGATCGGCGCCGCCGCAATCTGGACCCTGGGCAAGCTGATCGTCCCGATCTGGCAGGGCCTGGTTTCGGCCTTCGAGGCCGGCAAGGCCCGCCGCGTCGATGGCGCCGTGATCCCCCGGGTCGAGCAGGACATTCCGATCCTGATCGTCGGCATCGTCGCCACCGCCCTGCTGGCGCCCGCCGGCTGGGTGATGGCCCACTTCCTCAGCGGCGGACCGCTGTCGGCCATCGCCACGCCCCTGATCATCGCCGCCGTCGCGTTCCTGGTCTTTGCCGGCCTGCTGGCGGCCGCCGTCTGCGGCTACATGGCCGGCCTGATCGGCTCGTCCAACAGCCCGGTTTCGGGCATCGCCATCCTGACCGTGCTGGGCGCCTCGCTGATGGTCGGGGCGATCGGCCGCACGACGATCGGACCGGACGTCACCACCGCCCTGGTCGCCTTCGCCCTGTTTGTCACCGCCATCGTCCTGGCCGTGGCCGTGGTCGCCAACGACAACCTGCAGGACCTGAAGACCGGCCAACTGGTTGACGCCACCCCGTGGAAGCAGCAGGTCGCCCTGGTGATCGGCGTGCTGGCCGGCTCGATGGTCATTCCGGTGATGCTGGAACTGCTCAATCGCTCAAACGGCTTCACCGGAGCCCCCAACCTCAGCACCGTCGCCGGGGCCGAGAACCTCGGCGCCCCGCAGGCCACCCTGATCTCCACCCTGGCCAAGGGCGTGATGGGCGGCGTGCTGCCCTGGAACCTGCTGGGTATCGGCGCCGCGATCGGTCTGGGCCTGGTGCTGGTCGACATTCTGGTGCGCCGCGCGAGCGCCCAGCGCCTCAGCCTGCCGCCACTGGGCGTGGGCCTGGCCATCTATCTGCCCAGCGCTGTCACCGCCCCCGTGGTGGTCGGCGCGGTGATTGGCTGGTTCTATGAGCGGATCGTCAGCAAGGACCGCACGGCGCAGCCGGCCAAGCGGATGGGCATTCTGGTCGCTTCCGGCTTCATCGTCGGCGAGAGCCTGTTCAATGTGGCCCTGGCCGGCCTGATCGTTGGAACCAACAACCCCTCGCCCCTGGCCGTACCCTTCGCGCCGCCTGAGCACACCGGCATGATCCTGGCCCTGGTTGCAGCGGCGATCGTGGTGTTCACGCTGTACAGCTGGGCCCGCAAGGCGGCGGCGAAGACGGCTGAGGCCTAAGCCGCCGCCAGGATCGTGAACACCACCTCGCGCCGGCCGCGATAGCCCAGCGACTCGTAGAGGCCGATGGCGGCGGCGTTGTCGGCATAGCTATGCAGAAACGCCTGCTCGCCGCGCGCCAGGATCCTGGCCGTCACTTCGCGCAGAAGCCGCGCGGCATAGCCCTTGCCCCGGTGATCGGGATGCACGCAGACCCCGCTGGCTTCGGTATGGCCCTCGGGCCGCATGCGCTCACCGGCCATGGCGACCAGTTGGCCGTCGACGCGCACGCCGATGAAGCGGCCCAGTTGATGGGTGCGAGCGAAGAAGGGGCCGGGTTTGGTCAGGGTGGCCAGGGCCAGCGTCTCGGCCGCATCGGCGTCGCCCAGCGGCAGCATCTCGAAGGCGACGTCCCAGGCTGGCGCGACGGTCTCGGCGACCATCTGCAGGCACAGCGCGCTGGAGACGACCAGGGTCCCTGGAATGGGCGGCGGCGCGGCAAGCTCGACAAGGCCGCCGACCCCATGCTCGACGACCAGGGCGCCCAGATCGGAAAGGGCCTCTATCGAGGTGTCGGCCGCAGCGGTGAACAGGCCAAACGCCGGCGCGACCCGCAGGGCTAGGCCCCGGCGGATCGCGCGATCCGCCTGCCGGCCCGTGAAGGCCGACCAGACCGGCCGGTCGAGGACGTGCGAACTCATATCGCCCTGCCGGCCTGGCCTGTTGCGGTTCTAGTCGAGGTCTTCGGCCAGGATCGCCATTTCGAACATGTACGAACCGTCTTCATCTTCATCCTGAAAGACGACGCCGATGAACTCGCCGGCCACTTCGACCTCGGCGGAATCCTTCTGCTTGGGACGGGCCTTCAGCGCGATATGCGGATTGCCGAAGGTGCGCTTCAGGTGCTTTTCGATCTTGGCGATGGATTCAGCGTCCACGGGGAGCTCCTGTTTTCTCGTTGCGCGCCGTGGCGCGTATTGAGGCGAACCTAGCGTTCCGTGCCGGAGTCGCAAGCCGCTTCGGCCAGAGCCGGTGGCGCAGTCGCTTCTAATGCGACGAACCAGCACTAGGCGTCAGCTTGATCTCGAACAGCTTGGGCCAGAACTTTCCGGTCACGAACAGGCGATCGGTCGCCGCGTCATAGGCAATGCCGTTCAGCACATCGACCCGACCGCCGGCCTGATCGGCGGCGCTCAAGAGGCCCGAGAGATCGATCCAGCCCGTGACATGGCCGGTCCTGGGATCGATCCGGGCGATGCGGTCGGTCTGCCAGATGTTGGCCAGCACCTCGCCCTTCACCCACTCCAGCTCATTGAGGTTATCCACAGGCGTGCCGTCGTCGGTGACCTGGATGCGCCCGGTCTCGTTCAGCGTCTCGGGGTCGAGGAACCGCAGCGCCGAGGTGCCGTCGCTCATGATGATCCGCGTTTCGTCGCGGGTCAGGGCCCAGCCTTCGCCGGGATAGGAGAACTCGCCGATCAGTTCGAAGGTGGCGATGTCGTAGATCAGGCCGATCTGGTTCTTCCAGGTCAGTTCGATCAGCCGATCCTTCCAGTCGATGATCCCTTCACCGAAGTAACGGGAATCGACCAGACGCTCCTGCTCGGGCAGTCCGGTTTCCAGCGTCACCTTGCGGATCGACGAGCGGCCTTGCAGCCCAGTGCTCTCGTAGAGAAAGCCGTCGCGCCAGAACAGGCCCTGGGTGAAGGCCCCCGTGTCATGCGGATAGGCGGCGACCACCGTGTAGCCGTACTGGCGCGGTTTTTCCGCCAGGGCCGGGGCGAAGACGCTCGCGGTCAGCAGGGCCGCGAGAAGCAGGCTATTCCAGAGACGAAGCTGCACTCAGATCACGTAGTCGTACACGGCCTCGGACAGGGTCTGGTCCATCGATTTGGCGGGCTCTTCGCAGGTCGGGCAGTTGACGATGCGGGCCGGAACGCCGGCGGCCGTGCAGTGCGGCGGCACGGGCTTGAGCACCACCGAACCCGAGGCAACCTTGGCATAGTCGCCGACGGTGATGTTTCCCAGCACCTTGGCGCCGGCCCCCAGCAGCACGCCGCGACCGATCTTGGGGTGACGATCGCCGCGATCTGCGCCGGTACCGCCCAGGGTGACGCCATGCAGCATCGACACATCATCGCCGACCACCGCCGTCTCGCCGATGACGATGCCGGTGCCGTGGTCGATGAACACGCCCTGGCCGATCCGGGCGGCGGGATTGATATCGACCTGAAACACCTCGCTCGACCGGCTCTGCAGATAGAAGGCCAGGGTCTCGCGACCTTCGCTCCACAGCCAGTGCGACACGCGGTGGGTCTGCAGGGCCAGGAAGCCCTTGAAGAACAGGAACGGCTGAACATAGCCCTTGCAGGCCGGGTCGCGCTCGAACACGGCCATCAGGTCGGCCTCGGCGGCAGCGACCAGGGCCGGGTCGGAGTTGAAGGCTTCGGCGGCGAATTCACGCGCCGTCATGGCCCGCATTTCCTGGTCGCCCAGCTTGCGGGCCAGCTGGAAGGTCAGGGCGTCGGCCAGGTTGTCGTGGCTGAGGATCACGGCATTGAGCAGCGAGGCCAGGGCCGGCTCGGCCTTGGCGGCGTATTCAGCCTGGTTGCGCAGCGCCGCCCACACGGGGACGGACGACTGGTCGGTAACGACTTCCAGATGCTTGGCCACCGGGCGCTCCTTTTTTCCCTGCGATCCTTGGAGCACTAGAGCATCCTTTTTGAGAACGCACTAGTGGCATTGAGATCAAGGCCATGTCTGCGCCCCGTCGACCCTAGCCTAACACGAGACGGGCGAGATCGCTCGGAAGCTCTCCCCTGACCGCCATATGGTGGACCCGGAGCAGCAGCGCCACCGTCAATGCGTCGGGCATGTGTCCCGCCACGGCGGCGTCCAGCGCCTCCGCGAAAGGCACGCGGGCCACGGCCAGGTCCTCAGTCTCGTCCGGGGCGGTCTCGGTGGGGGTGAGATTCATGGCCAGAAAACCGATTCCGATCTCGTCGGTGACTGAATTGGTCAGTTCCATCGTCAGGATCTGGCGCCAGTCGGCCGCCTGGAGTCCAACCTCCTCGGCCAGTTCGCGCTTGGCGCCGTCAAGCGGAGCTTCGCCCAAGGGCGCGCCGCCTTCGGGCAGTTCCCAGCTGTAATTGGCCAGGGCGAAGCGGTTCTGGCCGACCAGCGTCACCGTGCCGTCCTCGTGCAGGGGCACAACGCCGATAGCCTGGTTCTTGAAGCTGACCTTGCCATACAGCGCGGGCCGCCCCGTCGGGGCGGTAGCCTGATACTCGGTCACCTTGATCCAGGGATTGTCGTAGACAACCTTGGCGTCGCGAATGCTCCACGGCGTTCCGTGCGGCTTCAGCCAGTCGGGTTTTTGGGTCATGGAGGCTCGCGACTTGTGGCGGCCGGCGCACGGCCATAGGTGTCTGTCCTTACCGTGCTTTGTGGAGATCGTCTTGACCGGTTCCGTACCCCCCGCGCCGGCGTTCGGCGAAGTCCTGCCGATCGAGGCCTCGCCGGAGGTGCTTGGCTTTTTGGCGCGGCGCCGCTCGGCCTCGGCCATGACCCTGACCGCGCCAGGCCCTGACGACGCCCAACTGACCGACCTGCTGCGACTGGCGGCCCGCGTACCCGATCACGGCAAGCTGTCACCTTGGCGGTTCGTGATCCTGCGCGGCGAGGCCAAGGATGTTTTCGCCGAAAAGATCACGGCCCTGGCCGGTGACCAGGCCAATCCGCTCAAAGCCAGCGCCGCCCTGCGCAAGCTGTCCCGCCCGCCGCTCTGCGTGGCGGTGATCTCGCGTTACATCCCCGGTGAAATCCCCGAATGGGAGCAGCGCCAGAGCGCCTCGGCGGTGTGCATGCAGATGTTGCTGGCCGCGCCCGCCATGGGCTGGGGCGCCAACTGGATCACCGACTGGTATTCGTATGATCCGCGCGCCCTGGAGATCCTGGGAGTCGCCGAGGGCGAACAGGTCGCCGGCTTTCTCTATCTGGGCACCTCAAGCGAGCAGCCCCAGGAGCGGGTCCGGCCGGATGTGACGGCGATTACCCACGAATGGGCGCCGGGCTAGCGCCAAAGCCTCATCCCGCGCGTTGTTCTGAAAAGCCCAGCACGGAGACGACGATGACGCGACGCAAGGACCCTTGGGCCGGCTTGGCTTGGGACGCCTGGGCCATGGGCCTGGAAGCTTCTACCGTGATCGGGCTACGGACGCTGAAGATCGCGGCCGGCGGCGCGGCCGCCCAGACCGAGATCGATCTCATGATCAGCGAGAAGATGACGGCGGCCATGACCCTGCCGATGCTGGCCATCACCGGTCAACTGGGAACGACCGGTCCGGCAGTCGCCGCCCGCTCACTCAGCCATCTTCGCAGGAAGGTTCGCGCGAACCGGCGCCGTCTCTCGAAAGTCTAGATCAGCCGCGGCCGCGATAGGGCGCGACGCCCTGATCGGGAACCCAAAGACCTTCCGGCGCCGGGCCGGTCTGCCAGAAGACGTCGATCGGAATGCCGCCGCGCGGGTACCAGTAGCCGCCGATGCGCAGCCAGCGTGGCTGGGCGATCTCGACGATCTTGCGGGCCACCTTGACGGTACAGTCCTCATGGAACGAGCCGTGGTTGCGGAAGCTGGTCAGATAGAGCTTCAGCGACTTGCTCTCAATCAGCCAGTCTCCCGGCGCATAGTCGATGACCAGGTGCGCGAAATCGGGCTGGGCGGTGACCGGGCACAGCGAGGTAAACTCCGGGGCCACGAAGCGCGCCAGATAGAGCACGTCGGACTGCGGATTGGGCACGCGTTCAAGAACCGCTGCCTCGGGACTGGCGGGCGCGTCGACCATCTGGCCGAGCTGGGTGACGTTGAGGTCTGTCATCGCCGGGATTTAGGCCCGTCCAGCGCCCGAGACAAGCGGATGTCCCGCCGCTACAAAAGTCCAAACGCATGTTTGAGCGCGGGAGGAACACCACGATGGGACGAGATTTCGAAGGCTTCACGGTTGTGGTCACCGGCGCCTCAACGGGCCTTGGCCGGGCGATTGCGGTGGAAACCGCCCGGCGCGGCGCCGGCCTGATCGTCGTCAACTTCGCCAGCAACGCCCAGGACGCAGAGGAAACCGCCCGCCTCATCCAGACCGAGGGCGCACGAGCGGTGCTGGCCCAGGGCGACGTCTCGCAGGACGCCGACTGCCGCAAGATTGTGGAGGCCGCCGCCTCGAGCGGCCGAATCGATGCGCTGTTCAACAACGCCGGCATGACCAAGTTCGCGCCCAACCACGCCGATCTCGATGCTGTCGACGCCGAGGACTTCCTGCGGCTCTACAGCGTCAATGTGGTCGGCGCCTTCCAGATGGTTCGCGCCGCCCGGTCACTGCTTGAGGCTGCGCCGCAGCCCGGCGCCGTAGTCAACACCTCGTCCATCGCGGGCGTGGTCGGCAACGGCTCTTCTGTGCCCTACGCCGCCTCGAAAGGCGCGATGACCACCATGACCCTGTCGCTGGCCAGGGCCCTTGCGCCGCGCATCCGCGTCAACGCCATCTGCCCCGGGTTCATTGATACCCCCTGGTTTGGCAAGGCCATGGACGCCGAACGCGTCGATCGTCTGCGGGCCGGCGCGGCGGCCGCAACCCCGCTCAAGGTCGCCTCAACGGCCGAGGATGTGGCTGGAGCGGCGGTCTTCCTCGCCTCTCCCGCCTCGCGTCACGTGACCGGAGAGACCCTGCTGGTGGACGCCGGCCTGCATCTGGGCGGCGCGAGTCTTTCCATGCGGTAGAGACCAGCGGTGCGCGAAAGACACGGGTAAAGATCAATCAAGCGTTTAGCCTGCACCGTGGCTTTGGTCGTTCATTCTGAAGCAAATTCGTCACACTCAGTTTAAACTTTAGTCAAATATCGCCGTTCGCGCTGGTGCTTTGCCCACTGCGATTGCAACTACATGACAGTGGGCGACTAATGAGTCGTCGACACAGTGCGCTCGTAGGCGCCGTCGAACTCGGGGCCAGCCTCCGGGAGGCGACACAAAGAAGGGGATAGACCACCATGAACATCATGAAGATCGCGCTGGCTTCGGCCGCAGCTACCGTTGCGCTCAGCGGCGCCGCCATGGCGCAAGACTCGCTGAAGCTGTCCTACAACGTTGGCGTCGCCAGCGACTACGTCTTCCGCGGCGTGAGCAATACCCAGGAAGAAGCCCAGATCTTTGGTGGCATCGATGCCAGCTACGGCATCGGCTATGCAGGCGTCTGGGCCTCCAACGTCGATTTCGGCACCGATGATCCCACCGTCGAAGTTGACTTCTACGCCGGCGTCAAGCCGACCCTCGGCGACACTGCGATCGACCTGGGCGTGATCTATTACGGCTACGTCGACGACAAGGGCGCCACGCCGGGCCAGTACAGCTACTTCGAAGTCAAAGCCGCCGCTTCGCGCCCGGTTGGTCCGGCCACCGTCGGCTTGGCCGTGTTCTACTCGCCCGAGTTTCCGTTCAAGTCCGGCAAGGCCGTGTACTATGAAGCGAACGGTTCGATCCCTGTTATGGAAAAGCTGACGCTCAGCGCGGCGCTCGGCCACCAGGAAATCGACAACGCCGGCGACTATGCCACCTGGAACATCGGCGCGACCTACGCGATCACCAGCAACCTGGCTGTTGATCTGCGCTACTCCGACACCGATGAGCCCAACTACGGCGCGATCTATGGCGAACGCGTCGCGGTCAGCCTGAAGGCCGCGTTCTAAGATCCTGCCGCGTCTTTCTTGACGGTGAATTGAGCCGCTCCGGGCAACCGGGGCGGCTTTTTCGCGCGTCAGTCCGGAGCGGCCCAGCCGGCGACGACCGCCTCGACGTCGGTCAGGATGGCGAAGTTCAGACCCATGACCTTCAGCGCCGCCTCATGCACGTCGGCCTCGTAAGCGGCGCAGGCGTCGGCTGGCACGAAGACGTGGAAGTCCTGATGAAAGGCGTCCCGGGCCGTGCAGTCGACGCAGCACTCGGTGGTCAGCCCGCACAGGATCAGGGTGTCTATGCCCCGCGCCCGCAGCCTGTCGCCGAGGCCCGTGCCGGCGAAGGCGCTGTAACGGGTCTTCTCGAGCACTAGTTCGCCTGCGACGGGCTTGGGGCCATAAAAGTCAGAGCCGACCTGCCCTGCCCGGCACAGTTCGCTTTCGACAACGGGATCACCGCCCCGCCGCGCCATGCGCTCGCGCCACATCGGCGAGTCGGTGGCGGGCGTGGTGGACAGGCCCACGAAGATCACCGGAACGGCCGCCGCTCTCGCCGCTTCGGCCAGGCGTTCAGCGCAGGCCAGGGCCGGCCCCACGGTCGCAAGATCAACGCCCATGCGGCCGATCACGCCTTGCGGCGCCGCGAAGTCGACCTGCATGTCGACGATCAGCAGGGCCGTCCGGCCCGGCGCGATCCAGTCTGACTCAAGCTGGACCTGGGTCATGCGAAGCGCCGCCGCAGGCCCGGCAGGATCTCGGCGCCGAACATGGTCAAGCCTGCTACATAGTCGGGGAAGATCAGCATCAGGCCGTCCAGTTCGCAATCGGCGACGAAGGCCGCGATCTTCTCGCCGCAGGTCGCCGGAGACCCGATCACGGTCTCGGTCATGAAGGCTCCTTGCCTGAGGGCCGCAGCATCCAGCTTGTCGGCGGGCGCGCCCCAGCTTCGCAACATGGTTCGCACGGCGTCCAGATCAACCCCGTCGGCATAGGTCTGGGCCAGGGCCTGCGCGGCCTCGTCGGTGTCGGCGTGGACCACCGTGCACATGGCATAGGTTCTGATCGACTTGCCCAGGTCCTGCGCCATCGCCTTGGCGCGCCGACTGGCGGCGCGGCGATCATCGGTGGTGGCCCCGCCGATGAAGCAGGCGTCCGCCTCGGTCACGGCGAAGGCAAAGCCGCGCGCCGAACTGCCCGCGCAGATCAGGTCTGGCCGGGGCTGCGACAGGGGCTTGGGCTCAGACTGGCAATCATCGAGATTGAAGAAGCGGCCATGATGAGTGACACGCTCCTCGCTCCACAGCCGCTTGACCACATGGGTCCATTCCTCGGCCAGGGCGTAGCGGTCGTCATGATCCAGCGCCTCATCCCAGGCGCTCATCTGGGCGAATTCCTCGCGATAGGCGCCGGCAACGATATTGAGCCCCGCGCGACCGCCGCTGATGTGGTCCAGGGTGGCGATCATCTTGGCCGCGACGGCCGGGTTCTGCAGCAGCGGATGCAGGGTCGCCCAGATCTTTACCCGTTTGGTGGCCTCGGCCAGGCCCGCCATCAGGGTCACAGATTCCAGCACCGTGCCCCAGTGATCGGTCGCCCCGCCGAAGCCCCGGAACTTGGCCATCGACATGATGAAGTCGAGACCGATCTCGTCGGCCAGCACCGCAGCGGCGCGATTCTGTGGATACAGGCCGTCAATGCGCGGCGTCGTCTCCGAGACGATCCAGCCGCCATTGGCCACCGGCAGAAAGACGCCGAAATCCTTGTGATGGGGAGAAGACGCGCTCATGCCTTTTCGTAGCACGCGGTCGGCGGTCGAAAACTGCCGATCTTCATCCCTCCCCGCTTCAGTCGGGTACGTCGACCCTGTCGGCGGGCGCAACAGGCGGGCGCATGAACAGCGCGGCCACGAAGACCACGGCGATCACGGCCGCGAACAGCTGGAAGGTCGGCGCGAAACCACCCAGCCGGTCGCGCATGGCACCGGCGATGAACGGCCCCGCCGCCGAGACCGCGCCGACCAGGCAGGTCAGGGAAAAGAGCTCCAGATTGCTGCGCCGGCCATAATAGTTGAGCAGCAGCACCGTCACGGCCAGGACGGTCAGGCCAAAGCCGACACCCGTACCGACGGCGTAGAGCAGCATCAGCGGCAGGGTGGTCGCCGAGGCCAGGGCCAGCAGGCCCGCCACCAGCATTGCCTGCGCCCCGACCAGCAGCCATTTGGGATCGACGCTGTCGCCAATGAAGCCGCCACCCAGCCGGGCCAGGGTCTGCATCAGTGATTCCAGGCTCAGCATCTTGGCCCCGATGGCGGCCGCCGCTGCGGCGGCCATGCCGGCGGCGACCCCGATCTCGCCGATGTGGCTGACCGAGACGCTGGCCACCGTTACGCCGGTCAGCAGATGGGTGAAATAGGCCGCGACCAGCACATAGAATTGCGGCGTGCGCAGCGCCGCCTGTACGGTCCACTCGTGCGAGGTGCGATGGATCCTGGCGTCGGCGGGGGCTTCGCGGGCTTCCTGTTCCACCTCGACATCGACGTCATGAGCGGCCTGCGCCAGCCATTTCGAACCGCCGACCATCGCTGCGCAGACCGCGCCCACGACGCAGGCCAGAACCGCCTGAACCAGCCAGTACAGTCGCCAGTCATTGTCGGTCCCGCCCATGATCGCCAGGGCCATCCACGGGCCGGCGACACCGCCCAGCGAACCGAAGGTGAAATAGATCCCGAACGGCAGGGCGCGCTTGCGATACAGCGCCGACAGCACGTGGGTGCCGGGGATCAGCGCCGCCATCTGGAAGCCGATCCCGCACAGGGCCGCGCCAACATAGTAGCGGACGATACTCTCCGACCCCGCAAAGCCCAGCAGGCCGGCGCCCAGCACCGCCGAGCCCAGCAGCAGGGTGCCGCGTACGCCGATCCTGCGGATCAGGACGGCCGGCAGCCAGGACGAGGCGCCGGTGAAGACGCCCAGCACCGAAAAGCCCAGGAACGCCTTCTCGAAGCTCCAGCCGAGCTCACCGATCATCGCCGGCAGAACCACACCCAGCGACCCATAGGTCGAGGCGGTGATCAGGAACAGAAGCAGGCTGAAGCCCGCCAGCAGCGAGAGGCGACGCAGATCCGTTGAGGCCAAATCAGAACGTCCGCTTGAGGGTCACGCGCCATTCGCGGCCCTTGCCGGGCAGCGCGCCCAGATTGGCATAGGTGTCGGCGTCCGGGGTGAAATAGAATTTGTCGAACAGATTATCGACATTCAGCTCGGCCGTATAAGGCCCGCGCGTCACATAGGCCGAGCCGTTGACCACCGAATAGGCGGGATAGCGGACGGCGTTCTGCACCGTGCCGGCCGTCCGGCTCACATGGCTGACACCGAGGGTCGCGCCAGCCTGGCCCCAGTCATAGCCCTTGCTGGTATAGGCGCCATACAGGCTGACGACCGACTTGGGGATCAGGGTATAGGCATAGTCGCCGCCACGTCCCGGCAGGCCTGCAAAGCTCCAGACCACATAGGAGCCGCCATAGGCGCTCGGTCCCGCAACGCCCGCCGTATAGGCCGGGATGTACTGGAACGAGGTGTCCGGTCCCTTGATCGTGGTGCGCTGGCTGTTGCCGGCCAAAGTAAAGCTGAGTTGCTCGGAGGCCAGCCAGCGGACCTCCAGCTCGACGCCCTTGGCGCGCGTGCCCTGCACAGTCGGCGGCGAGCTGTTGGTCAGTTGGGTGCGGTTCTGGCGATAGGCCGCCAGCGAGCCGACCAGCGTGCCGTTCAGCAACTGGAACTTCACGCCGGTCTCGGTCAGATCCGAGCTCGACAGCCATGACCCATCGGCCACCAAAGACGGCGCGATATCGCCCGCCTGGCTCATCTCCAGGGCGGAGGCCTTGGCATAGCTGATGTAGGGCATCAGGCCGAACGGGGCCTTGTAGGTCAGGCTGGCATTATAGGTCGCCTTGTTGCGGTCGTCAGACTGCTGGCCGGCGATCGTGTAGCTGAGAAAGCCGGTGTCCTGGCTCTCGACCTCGTAGTGGTCATAGCGGCCCCCGACGATCAGGTTCCAGCGCCCGGCTTCGATATCGGAGGTGAAGAACAGGCCCGACTGGTTCCAGTCCGACCGGTTGTCGTTCTCCCAGCGCAGGCCGATACCGCCGGGCTCGTCGCTGAACGGGCTGTCGATGGTGTCGGTCGGCGTGAATCCGAAGGCGATGTCGCGGCGATCCAGGGCGATCAGGCCGCTGTTGAAGCTCTCCTGGCGCCGCCCCTCGAACCGGCGGTGCGAGGCGCCGACCAGCGTCCTGGCGCTGACTGCGCCGACCGTCGCGGGAAGAGCCAGGGTGACGCGGGCCTCCGAGACCTTGGCTTCGATGGCCGACGGATAGCCGTAGGAGACGAAGCGCTCATTATCCTGGCGGTCGTGGAACAGCTGCAGCTTCAGCGTCCTGTCGCCACCCATGTCCCTGGCCAGGTCGAAATAGAGCGTGCCGGTGGCGGTCTTCGAAAAGTCGGCCGGGCTGATATAGACCGTGTGGCGGTTCAGCTTGGTCGTGCCGACGCCGATGTCCAGGGTGTGCGCCGGGTCGCTGCTCGGGAAGCCGTAATACGGAATATAGAGCGCGCTGGCATAGGGGTAAAAGCCGACCTCGTTGGGCGTCAGCCGGCCATTGCCATCGACGTCCACCAGGCTGGTGTCACGGCCGGTGACATAGGTGCGGTTGTCGATCAGGTCCTGGGTCAGGCGGTTCCAGCCGGGTGTCTGCACGTCGCCGTCCGATTGGAAGCCCATGCCGCCAAAGGCCGTGCTCCAGCCGTTGCCCAGGTCGAAATCGGCCGACAGTTCGATCAGCTGTCGACGCGGATAGATGCCCCGGTAGTAGCTGTGGCTGTCCTCGACCTCGCCATAGGCATAGACCCCGCCCTGCGCCGCGCCCAGGCTGACCGGTGCGCCGAACTGGCCGGTGACGAGCTTCTTGTTGTAGCTGCCGAAGGTCGCGGTGACCTCCCCCTCGGGCTGGGCCAGAAAACGCCCCTCGTCGCGCGCCGACTTGGGGATGAAGTTGACCAGCCCGCCGACCTTGCCGGCGCCATAGACCGGCGTGGGCGGACCGCGCAGCACCTCGATCCGCGCCGCGCCGCCGATGGGCGTGGAATAGGTGCCGCGGTTCTCGACCCGCTTGAAGCCGCGGAAATAGTTCTCGGCCAGGGTGCCGCGGATGTTCAGCGCGCCGGGCACGCCGTAAAAGCTGGCGGTATGGGTCCCGGGTGAAACGGCGCTGACGCCGTCCAGGGTTTCGATGCCGAAGCGCTCGAGGGTCAGGTCGCTGACCAGGCTGGCGGAGCGAGGCGTCTCGATCAGGGGCTTGTCGATACCGAATACGGTGTCGGACGGCTGCCTTTCCAGCAGGCCGGCCTTGTCGCGCGCCAGGACCACGACGGCGTCGACCTGGTCGGCGACCTGGGTCTCAGCATAGGCCGCAGAGGCGGCCAGCATCGTGAAGGCGGTGACCGAGAACAGCAGGCGTCGAAGCGACATGACAGGAAGACCCCAACCTCGCCCGGGAGAGGAAGATCCAGGCGGCAACATCCATCATCTGGTGGCTGGCGTAGCTTTGGTCAAAATGCCTTCTGACATTTCAGTTGGAATTTTCAGGACACTGTTGCGCTAAAGCCTCGCAATTCGAACCTGAGCTTGCTCCGCATCAAGGCGGTGGATCAGGCCTCGACCGACGGGCGTTGCACTGCCTCGGGCGTGACGTTCAGCACGCGCATCATCGCTACTCGAGCGCCCTCGACATCGCCGCTGGCGATGACCCGGGCCACGTCGCGGTGCTGTTCAATGTCAGCCAGCAGCTCGACCTCGGTCGCGCCGTTGAACGAGAACACCCAGAAGCGGGCGGCCTTGTGCTGCAGGGGGATCAGGATGCGGGCCAGGGACAGGTTCTGGCTGGCCCGGGCCACGGCGGCGTGGAAGCGCTGGTCCATGGCCACCAGCAGGGGCAGATCGCGGTTGCGGGCGGCCTCTTCTCCACCCTCGAAGGCGTCGAAGATCGCCTGGGCCTCGGCCTTTGAAGCGTGCCGGGCAGCCAGGCCTGCGCAGTGCGGCTCGATCAAGGCCCGGGCCTCATAGCCCTGGCGCAACTCTACCAGATCCAAGGGCGCCACAAGCGTGCCTGAGCGGGCGCGCCGAATGACCAGACCTTCCAGGGCAAGCCGGCCAAGGGCGTCGCGCACGCCGGCCAGGCCCGCCTCGTAACGGGCCGCCAGCGACTGCTCGTCCAGCCGCGCGCCGGGGGCCAGTTCGCCCAGGATCAGATCCAGCAGAATCCGCTCATAGACCTTGGCCTTTTGCAGATCGGGCGACCAGTCCTCCAGCCCCGACGATGAACAGACGTCGAGCACCAGCAACCGCGACCGGGTGTCCTTGGCAGGAGGAGAAGACACCGGTGAGGCTCCGTCAGGGTTGAGCCTGATAGGTAGGCTGAAATGTCAGATCGCGCCAGAGGCCGTCAAATGCTCACCCTTCAGGGCGGCGCCACAAATGAAGCTGATGGATAGATGCTGGGACAGAGCCTGATATTTCCAAGCCCCTTTCATTGTCGCCCCGGGGCCTGTCCCCGGGACGACATTGAGTTTGAACTCCGGCCCCATCCTGCAGCGGGACAAGGGCTGGGCCCGTCTAGGGTGCGATCTTCAGCGGCACGAAGACCGGGCGGCCCTGGCGGACAACCTTGGCCAGAACGCTGGTGCGGCCGCCCTTCTGGGCCGCCGAGATCGCCTCTGCTACTTCGCCTGTGGAGTTGACCGCCACGCCGTTGACGCTGGACAGGACGTCGCCCTTCACAAGACCCTTCTCGCCCGCGTCGGAGTCGGCCTTGACGCCGGCGATCAGCACACCGCGCACTTCGGGCGCGATCTTGTAGGTTGCCCGCGCTGTCGTATCGAGCGGCGCCAGGGTCAGGCCCAGGGCCTCGAACTTCTGGCTCTGGGGCTTGTCGGGCGACGACGGCGCGCCGCCGTCCTCTTTGTCGTTGTCATTGGCCCCCAGGGCGTCCTCGGCCGGGCGAACGCCGGACTTGACCTCGACCGTGCGGGGCTTGCCGCCGCGCAGGATCGACAGGCGGATCGAGTCGCCCGGCTTGGCCTTGGCCACCTCGCGGGTCAGCTCCGAGCCGCTCTTGACGTTGACGCCATTGACGGCGGTCACAATGTCTTCGGGCATCAGGCCGGCCTTGGCGGCAGGCGCGCCTGCAACCAGCTCGGCGATGATGGCGCCCTTCACATCGGGCATGCCCTGGGCCTCAGCCATCTCTGTGGAGAAGTCCTGGATGTTGGCGCCGATATAGCCGCGGACCACCTTGCCACCGGCGATCAGTTGCTTGGCGGTGGACTCGGCCACGTCGGCCGGAATGGCGAAGCCGATGCCGACCGAGCCGCCCGTCGGCGAGAAGATCGCCGTGTTGACGCCGATCACGCGGCCGAAGATGTCGAAGCTGGGACCGCCCGAATTGCCCCGGTTGATCGGCGCGTCGATCTGGATGTAGTCGACGAACCGCGAGGAGCTGTCGCCCAGGTCACGGTTATAGGCCGAGATGATGCCGGCTGTGGCGGTGCCGCCCAGGCCGAACGGGTTGCCGATGGTGATGACCCAGTCGCCGACGCGCGGCTTGGCCTGGTTCTCGAAATCGACATAGGGGAAGGCCGCGCCCTTGGCCTTGGGATCGGTGACCCGAATCACAGCCAGGTCGGTGCCTTCGTCGCGGCCGACCACGGTGGCCTTCAGCTGGCGGCCGTCCTTCATGACGACATTGATCTCGTCAGCATCGGCAACGACGTGGTTGTTGGTGACGATGTAGCCGTCGGCCGAGATGAAAAAGCCCGAACCCGAGGACTGCTGCTTGGGCGCGGCGGGGGTGTCGTCTTCACCTTCGGCGCCCGGCTTCTGACCGCGCGGCACGATGTCGAAGCCTTCCAGGCCCGGGATGCGCAGGCCGCGCGAGGGGCTGGCCTTGGAGATCACGTCAATCTGGACGACGGCCGGGGAAACCTTCTCGAAGATGTCGGCGAACGACATCGGGGCTCCGGGCGGCGGCGCGAAGGACGGGGCGGCGGCGGTGGAAACACGGATCGCGGCCGGAGCCTCGGCCGCACCGGCCGTACCCATCCGCATGCCCATGCCTGCCAGAGCGGCGGCGGCAACGCCGGCGCCAGCAACGGCGCCCACAATGAAACCCGACTTCCTAGCGGTCATCTCTTGTCTTTCCTCACCCACGGCGCAGAGCGCCGGGACCTGTTCGCTCTCGGCGCCCGGCGCCGAAAACCTGCTTCGCAGAAGAACCTAGTCGTGATGGCGTAACGCGCAATGGTTCTCGAATTATCTTTGCGTCATGCCGGAGGTGCTTCTTGCGGCGTCTTTTCGGCGCAATCGTGGCCTTTGTCTTCAAGCAGGGCCGCAAGCCGCGCTTCCTCCTCAGAAGACAGGCCGTCGGCCTCGTCCGGCTCGACTGTGCCATCTTCGCGCCGCCGACGCAGAAGCGTCGCCATAAGCCCGCCGCCGACGACCAAAATCCCCAAGGGCGCCAGCCATAGCGCGAGATTGCCCGGCGAAAACGGCGGCTTGAGCAGAACGAACTCGCCATAGCGCGCCACCAGAAAAGCGCGGACCTCGCGATCGCTGCGCCCCTTGGCGACCTCCTGCCGGACGACGCTCCGCAGATCGGCGGCGAGGTCGGCCTGCGAGTCGTCGATCGACTCGTTCTGGCAGACCAGGCAGCGCACCTCGCGGAACAGGACGCGCGCGCGCGCCTCCTGCGCCGGGTCGGGCAGGCGCTCCTTGGGCTCGGATGCGGCGGCCATGCAGGCGATCGCGGCCAGGGCGACAATGACGGCCCGCAGCCTCTTCATGCCCGGGCCTCAGACGCCTTGCGTCCGACGCCCAGCCGCAGCCGGCGGTCCGACAGCGACACCGCGCCGCCGATAGCCATCAGAAGCGGCCCCAGGAAGATCAGCCGCACCCACGGATTGACGTAGGCGCGCACCAGCCAGGCGGGTTTGCCGCCCTCGCCGGCCCGGCGCTCGCCCAGCACGATATAGAGATCGTCCAGCCCCTTGGGGCAGATATGGACCTCGGACGTGGTCTGTCCGCCGGTGGGATAGAAGCGACGTTCGGGCTGCGCCTTGCAGACCACGCGGCCGGCGGCGTCAGTGATCCGCACAAGACCACGTTCGGCCAGATAGTTGGGGCCCTCGACCGTGCCGACATCGGTCAGGGTCAGCTCATAGGCGCCCAGCTTGAAAGACTGGTTCAGGCTCAGGGCCTGGGCCTGCTCGACCCGCCAGGCAGTCTCGAACGAAGCCCCCAGCACAAAGACGCCCATGCCGGCATGGGCCAGGGTCGTGCCCCAGGCCCCGCGCGGGAGGCCGACGGCGCGCCGCCAGACCTCGGCCATCGGGGCGCGCAGGACTTTCAGCCGCTCGGCCAGCTCGGCCAGCGCCCCGCCGATCAGCCAGAAGCCCAGCGCGACGCCGGCGCTGGCCAGGGCCTTGCGCGGCGTGACCAGGGCATAGGTGACCAGGCCCAGCAGGGCAGCGGCCGCCAGGGCCACCCATAGCCGGCGCATGACCGCCGAGGCGTCGCCGCGCTTCCAGGCCAGCAGCGGTCCAGCCGGCAGGATGGCCAGGGCCAGCAGCATCAGCGGCGTAAAGGTCAAATTGAAGAAGGGGGGGCCCACCGACACCGCCTCGCCATCGATGGCTTCGCGGATCAGCGGATACAGGGTGCCCAGCAGCACGGTGGCCGTGGCGGTCGACAGCACGATGTTGTTGAGCACGATGGCGCTCTCGCGGCTGACCGGGGCGAACAGGCCGCCGGAGTTCAGGGCGGGCGCGCGAAGGGCAAACAGCAGGAAGCCGGCGCCCGCAGCGATGCCCATCATGATCAACAGCAGGACGCCCCGGGCCGGGTCGACCGCGAAAGCGTGGACTGAGGTCAGCACGCCCGAGCGCACCAGGAAGGCGCCCAGTAGCGAGAAGGTGAAGGCCGACAGGGCCAGGAACACTGTCCAGCCCGGCAAGGCTCCGCGCTTTTCCATGACGATGGCCGAATGTAGCAGGGCCGCGCCGATCAGCCAGGGCATGAAGGATGCGTTCTCGACCGGGTCCCAGAACCACCAACCGCCCCAGCCCAGCTCGTAATAGGCCCAGAAGGCGCCCAGGGTGATGCCGACGGTCAGCAGGCTCCAGGCCGCCAGGGTCCAGGGCCGCACCCAGCGCGCCCACGCCGCATCGATCCGGCCGTCGATCAGCGCGGCCATGGCCAGGCTGTAGACCACCGAGAAGCCGACATAGCCCGCATAGAGGAACGGCGGATGCACTGCCAGGGCCCAGTCCTGCAGCAGCGGATTGAGCGAACGCCCTTCGATCGGCACGTCACCAAGCCGGGTCATCGGGTTGGAGGCGAAGACGGTATAGGCCAGGAACATCACGCCCAGCGCGCCCTGCACCGCCACCGCATAGGCTCGCAGGCGCGGCGGCAGGCTGGCGCCGAACAGGGCCATGGCGGCGCCATAGCCGGTCAGGACGAGGCACCACAGCAGCATCGAGCCCTCATGGCTGCCCCAGGCGCCGGCCACCTTGAACAGCAGCGGCTTGGCCGTGTGCGAGTTGGCCGCGACATTGGCGACCGAAAAGTCAGAGGTCACAAAGGCCCAGACCAGGCACGCGAAGGTGATGGCGGTCGCCCCGAACGCCGCCACAGCCGCGCCGCGACCGGCCCCGGCCAGCATCGGCGCGCGTCGGACGCCGGCGACGGCCGACAGGCCGGTCTGCGCGACCGACAGGATCAGAGCCAGGATGAGGGCGAAGGCGCCCAGTTCAACGATCATGGGGCGGTCTTGCCCTCATAGGCCGGCGGGCCGGAGCCCTCGCCGCGCCATTCGCCCTGCTCTTTCAGGGCCTTGGACACTTCGCGCGGCATGTAGCGCTCGTCGTGCTTGGCCAGGACCTGCTCGGCGATGAAAAGGCCGGAGTCATCGAAGGCGCCCTGGGCCACGATCCCCTGCCCTTCGCGGAACAGGTCTGGAAGATCGCCGTGGAACTTGACCTTGGCGGTCGCCTTCTGGTCGGCCATGACAAACTCGACGTCACCGTTCGGATATTTGACCACGCTGCCGGCCTGCACCAGGCCGCCCAGTTGCACCTTGCGGCCAGCCGGGACCTTGGCCTCTTGCGCCTGGGCCGGCGTATAGAACAGCGAGATGGCGTCGCGCATGCCGTAAAGCGCCAGGCCGACGGCAAGCGCCAACACCGGCGCGATGGCCAGCAGGATGGTCAGGCGACGGCGCGCCTTGCGCGATTTCGGCCAGAAACTCATGGAACAGTCTTCTGTTGCGGCGGTGTCTGAGCCGCCTGACGCAGGGCCGCCAGGACCTTGGGCTGGTCGGCGTACCGCTGGCCGGCCGAGGCCAGGGCCGCGTCACGCTTGGCGGTGTCGCCCAGCACCGCATAGGCCCGCACCAGCCGCACCCAGCCATCGGGATCGTCGGGCGAGGTCTTCAAACGCGTGGCCAGGCCTTCGACCATGCCGGCGATCATGCCCTGAACCTGGGCGCTGTCTTCGGGCGCGGCCTCAGGGGCGGGAATGCCGCCGGCCGCCTCGACCTTGGCGATCTCGCGGTTCATCGGCCCGCGACGCGGATCATTGGCGGGCAGGCTGGCGGCCAGGACGCGCCAGTCGGCCAGGCCGCCAGCTACGTCACCGTCGCCGATCCGGCCCCGGCCCAGATGGTAGCGGGCCGACAGGCTGGTGGGGTCGATCTTGAGGGCTTCGCGGAAAGCCAGCCTGGCGTCGGGGCCGACATCCCCGTTCGCCTCGGCCACGAAGGTCTCGCCCAGCCCGGTCCACAGGTCGGCGCGGCCGGGGGCCAGGCGCACGGCGCGGCGCAGGGCCTGCTCGGCTCCGGCCAGATCGCCCGAGGCGGTGCGGGCCAGGGCCAGGTGCTTGAGCGGTTCGGCGTCGTTGGGGCGCTGGGCGGCGAGGGTCTCCAGCACGGCGGCGATACGCGGCGGATCCAGCTGGGCCGGGTCGGTGGCGCGCCACTCGGCCACCCGCTTGGCGTAGGGCTGATCGGAAAAGCCGGGCGAACCGATGACCACATAGACCGCCAAGGCCAGCAGCGGCGCGACAGCGGCTGCGGTCACGGCCAGGCGGCGCGATCCTCGCCCGTCGCGGGTCCAGGTCTCGGCGCTGTCGGCGGCGGCCAGCAGGCGACGGCCAGCCTCTGCCCGCGCGGCCTTGCGCTCAGCGACATCCAGCAGGCCGCCTTCAGCCAGCCGGTCAATCTCGCCAAGCTGGCGTTTGTGGGCGTCCAGGTCGGCCGAGACGCCTTCGGCCGCGCCCGCGCGCGCAGCGCTGCGCAACATAAGGGCGCCGGCCGCAGCCGACAGCCCGGCCGCCGAGATCCAAAAAGCGATCATACCTCGCCTGTTAGCCGGGAATGCGCGCTGCCGTTAGCGAAAAAAGCGCTTAAGGGGCCGATCAGGCCGCGATGGCGGCAGCGGCCCGTCGACGGACGATTTCGGCGGTCTTGTCGTCGCGGGTGTGGGCGATAAAGGCGGCGGCGACGTCGAGATATTGCTGGGCCACGACCGGATCGCCGCCCTCACCGGTACGGGCCGCGTAAAGCACATCCTCGATATATTGATCGAGACGTTTGTTGAGCTTTTCCAGGGCCTGGGTGCGCGTCGCGCCATAGCCGCTCTGGGCCGCGCAAGGCCGCAGGTGTTCGATAAAGACCAGAATGGCCGTTGCGCGACGCACCAGCGCCTCGTCCGGCGGCGAGGTCAGCCTGGCCACGCCCTTGCCGCCCTTCTTGCCCAGGATCGAGATCGGCTTGGTGGGCAGGGCCTCGCCCAGCTCCTTGTCGGCCGCGTTCATCCTCAGCTCGACGGCCTGGGCGATCTGCTGCTTGTACTTGCCCAGCCTGCGGCCCCACGGACCGTCCTTGGCGATGTTCACCGACTGCTCGAACTCGGTGATCTGCAGCGCGACCTGCTGGGCGGCCAGGGCGGCCTCGCGGGCCAGCTTCTCGCCCTTGTCGAGATCGAAGTCGCGGATCAGGTTGATCGATGTGTCGATTTCGGCCAGCACGCGCTCGCCAAACGAGCTGACTTCCGACGCGGCCAGATAGCGGTCATTGGGCCGGTCCATGACCGCCGAAATAACCCGCAGGATCCGCCAGTCGTCGGGCAGATGGGCGGCCAGCATGTCAAACATCCGGGCGCCGGAATCCTCGCGGACGACGCAGGCGTCGCGATAGGCCAGACGCGCGGCGGCGGCGCGCTCGCCACTCATCCGGCTGACCCATTCGGACAGCTTGGGCAGGGCCGCCCGGACGATGTGGCCAATCTCCAGGCAGTTGATCAGTTCGTCGGTCACGCCAAGACCGCGGGTCGCGTCGAACGCATCCTGTTCGGCGTCGCGCAGACCGCGCGCGGCAAGGGCACACAACTCATCGAAGACTTCTGGCGCGCCCTGCTCCAGATCCCACGGATTGCACTTGGCCGCAGCCTCTTCGACGCGCCGCGGCGCTATGGTCTTCAGCGCCTTCCAGAGGAACGGCAGGACTCGCGGCGGAAAGCTGATCTGGCCGGGGCCGCGCACCGCGCACATCGGCACGATCGGAGCCAGGATGTTATTGCGAACGAATCGGTCGGTGGTTTCGTCCTCGACCAGCCCGCGCACCTGCGCCAGCCCGCCCACGTTGCCGACGCTGGCCAGGGCCAGTTCCAGGCTGCGCAGGGCAGAGTCAGGCGCGGTTTCCACCAACATCCGAACGATCTGCAATTTATGCGCAGCGATTGCGGCCATGATCCCCCGCCGGATCGAAAAGACCGACAGCGTCAACCATGTTGGCAACGAGGTTAAGACTTTCCCAAACCCGTCAAAAAAGTCAGCGTTTTCCACACATCGGCGGATCGAGGAAAGATCAAGGGCGCCAGAGGTTTAGCGGTCGCGACAAAGGGCCGTTAAACACAACTCCTGCGACAGCTTGTCGCTAGGCTTCCGACCGGGGAAGGTCCAGGCGGACGCGCAAACCGCCCATCGACGATTCCCCGAGCGTTACAGAGCCGCCATAGGCCCTGGCCAGCTCGTCGACGATGGAAAGACCCAGGCCCGAGCCCGGCGTATGCTCGTCCATGCGTTGCCCGCGCTTTAGCGCATCGACCCAGCGTTCCGGCGGCAGGCCGGGGCCGTCGTCCTCGACCAACAGAGTCCAGCGGTCGGGGCTGGTGGGCGCTGCGACCACGCGGATTCGGGCCTTGCACCACTTGCCGGCATTTTCCATGACGTTGCCGGCCAGCTCCATCAGGTCCTGCTTCTCGCCCTGGAAGCACAGGTCTTCAGGGCAGCGCCAGTCGATCTCGACGCCCTGCCCCTCTGACTTGTCCTGGAAGATCCGCTCCAGCGTCACCGCCAGCTCGTCCAGGATCGGCTCGACCGGCGTGCGCTCGCCGCTGGTCTGGGAGCGGGCGGCGGCGCGGGCCCGGCGCAGATGGTGGTCGACCTGCTCGCGCATCACGTCGGCCTGTCTTGACACCACCTCGGCCAGCGAGCCGGGCTGCTGGCTGGCTTCGGTGATCATCACCGACAGCGGGGTCTTGAGGGCGTGGGCCAGGTTGCCGACATGGGTGCGCTGACGCTCGACCACTTCCTGGTTGTGGGCCAGCAGGGCGTTCAGTTCGACGGCCAGAGGCTCCAGCTCCTCGGGATAGGTTCGGGTCAGGCGCTCGGTCCGGCCGCGTCGCACCGAGGCGACCTCGCGGCGCAACTGGAACAGCGGGGCCAGGCCCACCCTCACCTGCACCACCACCGCCAGGATCAGACCCCCGCCCAGCAGCAGCAGGGCCAGGGCGGTGATGCGGCCAAGGCGGTCGGCGTCGGCGTCGATGGGCGAGCGGTCCTCGGCGGCGATGAACACCACTGGATCGGCATAGCCCGGCAATCGGGTCAGGATGGCGGCGGCGCGCAGCGGCTTGTCCTGGGGGCCGCGCATATCGAAATACAAGGTCTTGCCCGGCGCCGCGTCCAGCCGGTCCACCTGCCGCAACGCCACCATCAGGTCGGTGTCGAACAGCGAGCGCGAACGCTCGACCACCTTGAGGGACCCGTCAGGCGCACGTCGCGAAATGGTCCAGTAGCGGCCGGAATAGGTGCGGGTGGCGCGGATGTCGGTCAGGAACGGGGCCTTGAGCACGCCGTCCTCGACCGTGGAGCCGGCATAGAGATCGTCGGTCAGCACGGCCAGGGACTGGTCGAAGCGACGGATGGCGGCGTCGCGGAACTGGGCGGTCAGGAACACGCCCGCCACGATCAGCACCACCGCGTTCCAGACGACAGCCAGCAACACCAGCCGACGAACCAGCGAAGGTCGGCGCAGGTCCAGCACCGCTTAAGCCTCGGCCCGGATCGTCACTCGGTCGCCTCGCCCTCCAGGGCGGTCAGGCGATAGCCCAGGCCACGCACCGTCTCGATGCGGTCGCTGCCCAGCTTCTTGCGCAACCGGCCGATGAACACCTCGATGGTGTTGGAGTCGCGGTCGAAGTCCTGGTCGTACAGGTGCTCGACCAACTCGGTGCGGCCGATGACCCTGCCCTGGTGCATGATCATGTAGTGCAGCAGCCGGTATTCCAGCGAGGTCAGGCGCAGGGGCTCGCCATTGACACTGGCCCGTGCGGCGCGCGGATCCAGACGCAGGGCTCCGCACGACAGGCTGGGCGCGGCATGGCCGGCCGAGCGGCGCAGCAGGGCACGCAGGCGGGCCAGCAGTTCCTCGGTATGAAACGGCTTGGCCAGATAGTCGTCGGCCCCTGCGTCAAACCCGGCGACCTTGTCGCTCCAGGCGGCGCGGGCCGTCAGGATCAGGACCGGCGTGGCGACATTGCCGCGCCGCCAGCGCTCCAGCACCGACACCCCGTCGACCTTGGGCAGGCCAAGATCGAGGATCACCGCGTCATAGGGCTCGGTCTCGCCCAGGAATTGGGCCTCCTCGCCGTCGCCGGCGTGATCGACGGCATAGCCCGCGTCGCCCAGGGCCAGCTTCAGCTGGCGCGACAGGTCGGGGTCGTCCTCGACGAGCAGAATACGCATGGAAGCAGAACCTTTAGTTGGCGCTGAGGATCTGACCGGTCTCGGCGTCGACAATAAAGTCGATACGACGGCCGTCGGTGGTGGCCCACCGGACCCGATAGTTGCGTCCCTCAAGCCCGGCGTCCAGCACCCGACCCGGCGTGCGGCGGCTGATCTGCTCGATCACCCGCGACAACGGCACCAGACGACCCGACTGCACGCCGCCCCGCGCCTGGTCCGACTGGGCGCGCCAGTCGGCTCCCAGCGAATCCGGGCGACGTTGCGCCGACGCCGAACCCGGAAGGGTGGCGGCAAGCGCGGCGACGACGAGAAGGGCGCGGATCGGTTTCATGCTGTCGGGTTTAACGGGCGGCGGCTGAATGGAGACTGAACGGCAAGTATATGAACGGGGTGCGGCGCTCTGTCACGGTTCGCAACGCTCGGAGAGGAAAAACCCCTCACCGCCGGTCGCGGCAAGGGTTTAGATAGGGCGGATCAATCATCGCGAAGACGCCCGTCAAAACGCCAGCAGAGCCTTCAGCTTAGCGCGAACCTCGGCCAGCACTTCTGGCGGCGCGACGCCCTTTCGCGTGGCGCGGCGAGCAACCCAGTCCAGGCTCTTCACCTGGTCCGCCAAAACCGCGCTCTCCTCGCCCGGGATAACAACCTCGAAAACATAGCCTTTAACCCGACTGGTCATCGGGCAGCAGATCATCATACCGCGCTTGCCATTATGGTTGGATGGCGACAGCACCAGAGCGGGTCGATGATCTGCCTGTTCATGTCCCGCCTGCGGATCAAACTGAAGCCAGACGATATCGCCGGCCTCGGGCACGTAACGCACCGTCACCAGACTTCGGCGCCCACGGGAGCACCAAAGTCGGCATCGTCAGGGAAGGTCTCGGGCGTCATTCGCGCCAGAAGATCGCCCAGCTCATAGTCCGGCGCGCGGATCGGCTCGATGATGATCCGGCCATTCTCCTCGCGCACATCCACCGCCTGGTCGACGCTGATCGAGGCGGCCGCCATCACCGTCGCCGGAATGCGGACCGAGGCGCTGTTGCCCCACTTCTTGATCAAGACATGCATGGCGTGAACCCCGGATACGGTGGACAGGCTCTCAGAGGGATCAACAAATGTCGATACATCCTGACCGTCAGCCTACCGCGAAAGATCCAGCCGCAGCGTCGCGCCGATCTGGTCCCGCCAGCGCTCGTCCACGCCGGCGGCGTCGGCGAAGGCCGGCCAGCGCAGGACAGCCTCCCGCACCTCCTCAAAGATCCGACCGACATGGCCGCGATTGATCGAGACCGTCCTGGCGCAGGCCTCCAGGTCGGCGACGTCGAAACCGTCCTGCTTGCCGTTGATCGACATCTGGTGCCGAGACGTCCACTCGCCGGCGGGGTTGTAGCTCCAGGTGATGTCGAAGGCCGGCGACAGGCTCCAGCGCCCGTTGCGGTCCATCAGAAAGGCGATGTTCTTGACGTGGTCGTCCTGGTTTCGCGCCAGCACGTTGAAGACCATGCGCCGGAACTGCTCTTCCAGCGCGTCCATCGACAATCCCATCCGGCGCATCGTGAACAGCGCCTGCTCATAGGAATTGCTCAGCGGGTCGTTGAAATCCAGATGGGCGATGGCGGCCAGCGACTGCATGTGCAGCTTGCCGCCGCCCTCCAGGCGATCGAACCGCTTGGTCATGAAATGCCGGCGCCCACCCTCTTCCAGCAGGCGACTTTCCGCGACGCTGACACCCGCCGCCGCCGCCATCTGCCCATAGGCATGCTCGACCGCGCCATAGCCCTTGGGGTCAGCCAGTTCCTTGTCCCGGTTGCCGGAAACGCCGTCGAACTTCAGCAGCCAGTAGCCAAAGCCCTCTTCGGCCTCGACCTGGCCGGAGCGCACCTCGTTGGTCGCCGGATTCCAGGCGATCACTGCCTTGGCCCGCGCCCCGCCCGCCGAAGTGCCGACGCTGAGGATGTCGCGCAGGGCGTCCGCCTTGCCCTCGTCAGCGAATGAGGCGCGCAGGCCTTGACGGTCGCTCAGCACCTCCGAGGCCATGGTCACCAGGGCGTCGATGTCGATCTTGCTGGAGACCCTGCGGCGCGGTCCAGCCATCGGCGAAAACTCCAGCGCGCCCATGCCACGGCGGCCGGTGTAGCACAGGCGCTCAACGGCGTTGAAGCTCTCGGGTGCCCGCCCTTGGGTAGCCAGCCAGGCGTCGATCAGTACATTGCCGTATCGGTCGGGCAGAGCGTCGGCCAGCATGCCGGGCAGGCCATGGAAACTGCGGAGTGGCAGGTCGGGAAAGCTGAACACGCCGGGCCCCAGCGGCATCATGATCGGCGCGACCTGGACGCTGCTACCGATAAAGGCGGGCGCATAGGCGAAGGCCGCCGTCTCGGCGCCGTCCTCCAGCGACACCGCGCCGATGCGGCTGCCCCACAGGCGAACCTCGGCGACGGTGGTCATTTTTCATCGCCCCAAACCCAGGCCGAACCGCCGGGCTCGGCGACCCCGTGCGAACTGGAACCGCGCACGCGCGAGCGACGGGCCCTGGCCTGACTCAAAAGATCCAGCGGATTGACCGGGGGCTCAGGCAACAACCGCTCCAGCCCCTCCAGCTTGCCCAGGACGCGCAGGCAGCGCACCAGATTGGTCACCTGGGCCGAGGCACCGTCCTCCAGGCGCTCGACCGTGCGCTTGGACACGCCCGCGGCCTTGGCCAACTGAGCCTGGGTCAGCCGCCGCTCGAGCCGCGCTGCGGTCAGGCGCTGGCCCATTTCGACGAGCACCGCCTCATCGGAAAGAAGAGCTTCAAATTTCATAAATCGCCTCTTATGGCGATATATAACGACAATCGCTTCTATATCGTCAAGTCTGCCGATATAGAAAATCCAATATTACTCATTTATATTCGCCAAATATGGCGATTAAGGGCAATAATTCGCGATGAGTCGTCAAATATGACGATCCCGAGCGAAGAGCCCTGGCCTACTTCCGCTTCGGCGAATACGGCTTCTGCTCCCGCCAGGCCTGGGCGAACTTTTCCAGATCGCTGTCGGGCTCGTCGGGCAGGGTCACCACCAGGCGGGCCAGCAGGTCGCCGCGCTTGCCCTTGGCATCGACCAGGCCCCGGCCCTTCAGGCGCAGGGTCGCGCCGCTATTGGAGTTTTTCGGCACGGCCAGCATGACGGCGCCGTCGGGGGTGGGTGCCTCGATCTTGCCGCCCAGCACCGCATCGGGCACCGAGACCGGCAGGTCCATGACCAGGGTCTCGCCCTCGCGGCGATAGATGGCGTGCGGCTTGATCGCCAGTTCGATCAGGGCGTCGCCCTGGCCGCCGCGCCCCGGACTGCCCTGGCCCTTCAGGCGCAGGGTCTGGCCTTCCTGGGCCCCGGGCGGGATGGTGACGTCGATGGTGCGGCCGTCCGAGAAGGCGACGCGCTTCTTGCCGCCGCGAATGGCTTCTTCCAGGTCGATATCCAGCCGGGCCCGAACATCGGCACCCCGTGGCGCGAAACCGCCGCCGCCCGCGCCGCCGAACCCGCCGGCCGAGCCGCTGCGCGCGCCGCGCCCCAGGATGTCGCCGAACAGATCGCCAAGGTCGATCTCGGGACCCTCGCCGCCGCCGCCGCCGCGCGACTGGAAACCGCCGCGATTGAAGCCGCCGGCCCCAAACGGACTGCCGCCCGCGCCGCCAAAGCCGCGCGCGATCTCGCGACCGTCGGCATCGATCTCGCCGGCGTCGAACTTCTTCTTCTTGACCGCGTCGCCCACAATATCGAAGGCGGCGCTGATCTGCTTGAAGCGGTCCTCGGCAGCCTTGTTGCCGGGATTGGCGTCGGGGTGGAACTGCTTGGCGAGCTTGCGGAACGCCTTGCGGATCTCGTCCGTCGTCGCGGTGCGGGAAACGCCAAGTTCCTGATAGGGGTCGCGCGCCAAGGAAGGTCCTCGAGAGTGATTGGATCAGTCCGCCCTCACTTAGGCCATTCGCGGCGGCGCACAAGCGCAATGTTGCATTATTATCACAGCAACCTTGTCGCGGCGACGCCCCAGCCAAGGCTCGCCGAGCCCTGAGCTACCTCTGCGCTCAGCGTCCCGGCCGATCCCGCCGCCAGATCGGCGACCCGCATGGCGGCGGTGTGGACGAAGGCCGGCGCGGTCAATTCCACCTCGCGAACCACGATTGCGCCGTTCAGCACCCGCAGGCGCCAGGCTTCGGCGGCTTCGCTGAGCGGAACCTCGCCCTCCCAGACATCGCCGCCCAGTCGGTCGCGACGGATCCAGCTGACCAGGCGGTCGCCGCCGGAGACCCGCACGCGCAGATGCGCCGGGGCCAGCGGACGCAGGGCCCGGCCGCGCCAGGTCATGCTGACCTGGCTCATCGCCGGCCCCGAAGGCGGACCACCGGCCGGCGCGGCGCGCACGATCAGTGGTGCCCCTCGCTCGAACGGCGCGACCTCCAACCGGGCCAAGGCCTCATCTAGCAGAACCACGGGCGCGCCGGCCGGGAGGGTCACCTCGATCGCCGCGCCATCGCGCTGGCCACGCAGCAGGCCCGACAGGGTCCAGACGTCCTCGGCGACGATCTGCGCCGTGGTGAAACCGATCACCTCCCACAGGCCCGAAGGCGCCAGGACCGCCAGGGCGTTGTCGCCCGCCAGCACGGCGGCCAGCGCGCGGCTGGCCGGGGTCGCGCCCTCCAGTCGCACGGTCAGGCGGCCGGCGCGGTCCAGCCGATGCGGCGAGGCCGGCGGCAAGTCGGTCATCGTCTCGCCCAGGGTGGCGGGCGTGGCGATGCGGACGCGGACCTTCAGGGTGTCCAGATCACCGCCGGCATGGATGTCGAACGGCCGCCATGGCTCGGCGGCGGCGGCGACCCACGGCCGGGCGTCGTCGCTGGACGCCGGCAGGTCCAGCACCCGTACCGCCGGCGGCCCCACGGGCTCGCGGGGCGGGGCCGGTATCCAATCGATGCGGCCGTCGAGCTCAGACCCGACGGGAACCGGCGCCAGCGTCGCGCGCGGGTGCTCGTCAAGATCCACCCGCGCCACGCGCCAGATCTCGCCCGCGAAAGTCACGCGATCGCCGGCCTCCAGCCGCAGGGCGGCCAGGGGCGAGAGGAGGACGACGGTCTCGCGCCGCGCCGACGCCGAGCTGTTCAACATCCGGTGTCCGGCCAGTTCCGCCTCGGCGGGCGCCATGACGATGGGCGCGTCGGCGTCGGCCGCCCCCTGCCCGTCCTCGCGGCGCACGATCAGGGCCCCGGTCTGGTAGTCGCGGCCGGCGTCGATGAAGCGCAGGCGCAGGGCCTGGGCCGGTTCGACCAGCGTGCGGCTGGCGGTCGCGGCGGCGGGGCGATCCTCGGGCCAGGCCAGGTCGGCGTCGTCGAGCGCGGCGTTGGCCAGGCCGGTCTGCGCGACCAACCGCACCTCTCCGCCCCGCTCGACGGCATCGAGGCCGAAGGCGGCGGTCAGGGGCGCCAGGGCGTCGCGCAGCCGCATCGGCCGGTCGACCACATAGCCCGCCACCGCCCCGCTGGCCTCGCCCGGATCGAGCGCGACACCGGCCCGCGCGCCCAGGGCCACGACCAGCTCGGCCAGGGGCGCCACGCCCGCCCGGCCGTTCAGCCAGTGTCCCAGCGGCCAGTTGGGGCCATCGCTCCAGACCTTGGCGCGGGCCGGAAAGTCCGGGAATGGCCGGGCGTCCCAGCACCAGGCGCTGGCCGCCTCGATCATCGGGCCGCCATAGCTGGGCGAGAGCGGATTGGCGGCCGGGTCGGCGATCCAGTCCAGCACCGCCTCCAGTATGCGCCTTTGGCCAAACTCGTCGCGGGCGCCGGTCGAATACGGCGGCAGGTGGCTCTCGGCGCTCTTGGGATCGACGAACAGGTTGGGCGCATTGGCCCCCTTGTCGACGGCGGGACAGCCGAACTCGGTCAGGCGGATCGGCCTGGCGCGCGGAACCCAGGCCGTCGGCGTCGCCGAGCGCACCCCGGCGGGCCGATCATGATGAGGTTGTGACCACCAGCTCTTCAGGTCCTTGGGCCGGAACATCCAGGCCTCGTCGTGGGCGCCGTCGGTGATGGCGGTCCGGACCTGGGCGTCGCGGTCGGCGGGGCTGGCGTAATACCAGTCAAAGCCCTCGCCGCTGGTCAGGCGGGCGCGCAGATAGGCCGGGTCATGCGGGCCCTCGAAACCGGTGGCTGCGTCCAGATGATCCTGACCCTCGCGCCAGTCGGTGACCGGCGGATAGAAGTCGACGCCGACGAAATCGATGGCAGGGTCGGCCCACAACGGGTCGAGGTGGAACACCGCATGGCCGCCGCCCGGCTGGTGGCCGAAATATTCGCTCCAGTCGGCGGCGTAACCCAGCTTCGTCTCTGCCCCCACCATGCCGCGCACGTCGGCCGCGAGCGTCCTGAGCGCGCCGACGGCGGGGTAAGTCCCGCCCGCGCCGCGTACCGTGGTCAGGCCGCGCAGCTCCGAGCCGATCAGGAAGCCGTCAACGCCGCCGGCCAGCTGGGCCAGCCGCGCATAGTGCAGAATCATCCGCCGAAAGCCCCAGCCGGTGCCGGAGAAGCTGGGCAGGCCGTCGCTCTCGCCCACCTGTCCCGGCGTCGCGCCGCCAAAGAAGGCCGCGACCTGCGACGCTGCGGTCGGGCCGCTATCGGGCGAGCCCGGCTGGCCCGGTGCGGGGTGGCAGGTGATCCGCCCCCGCCAGGGATAGGCGCCCTGCCCGGCCCCACCATACGGATCGGGCAGGCCCGAGCCCGCCGGCAAGTCCATCAGCACGAACGGATAGAGGGTCACCTTCAGCCCCCGCCGCTTCAGCTCGGCGATGGCCTGCAGAACCGAGCGGTCCGACGGCGTTCCGCCATAGGCCGGGCCGCCGCCGTGGGTCGAGATCGCATGGGCGCCGCCGCGATCCACGCCGCCCGCACGCCATTCGTGAGGGATGGTCGCCTTGAATGCCTGATCGACCCCCGGCCTGATCTGGCACGACCCGCAGCGCAGGTCGGTTCCGAACCACGAGACCACCAGGGTCACATGATCCACCTGCGGCAGCTGGGCCTGCAGTTGGTCCAGCGACACGGCCAGATCCGGCCGGCCCTCGGCGTTGTTGACGTTCTCGGCCGTGGTCCTGGTGATGCCGTCGCGGCGCAGGACGGCGTCGGTGGCGTAGACGAACTCGCCCGCTCCGGGGATCAGACACACGCCCTTTAGCCGCGCCTCCAGCCCCGTGGGCGAACCGGGCCGGCGGAACACCTCGAACGACAGCTGCGGCGCACGGTTTCCAAATGCCTCCAGCGGCAAATCCTCGAACACCACATAGGCCAGGCCGCGATAGGCGGGGGCCGCCCCCTCGATGGCCTCGATCAGCGGGTCGGGGGTCTGGTCTTCAGTGCCGCGATGCAAGCGCATGCTCACCCCGGCCATGTCCATCACCTTGCCGTCGGCCCAGACCCGGCCGATCCCGTCGATGGGCCCCTCGCCCACCGCCACGGCGAACGACAGGCTGTAGGCATAGGAGGCCGTCTTCTGGCCCTTGCTGCCGCCGACCCGGCCCTCGACGCGTTTCTCGCGGAAACGGGCGGCCCAGAGGATGTGGCCGCCCACCCGGCCGCGCCCATACACGCACGGGATCGCCGCGCCCTCGGCGGCTCCGGTGACGCGAAGTTCGGGGATGCGGGGCCCCAGCTGCCGTGCGGGCGACAGGGCGCTGAGCACCGCATTGTCGACAGCCCGGCCCAGCATCGCGCCAACGAAACCGCCGATGGGTCCGCCCAAGGCGGCACCGACGGAGGAGAGGATCACCTGGGCCATCTAGGGGGCTCCTTGAATCTTCATTTCATCCGCTCTTCCCGGCGAAGGCCGGGACCCAGATTCATCCAGAGCGGCTGGGGATGACGCGCCTTCGACCGGAGCCAAAATCTCAATCGCTCAGGGTTCGATCTGGGCCCCGGCCTTCGCCGGGGAGAGCGGGATTTTTGGCGGTGGCTGCGGAAACCGAAACGCCGCCGCCAGACGCTCACGCCACCACCGTCCCAGCCAGCTCTCGACGCAGGCGCGGCCCCAGTAGGCGTGGATCATGCGGTCTTCAGCCGACAGGATCGCGCAGTGCTTGGCCATCGCGCCGGGCTGCATGCGGAAGACCAGCACATCGCCGGGGCGGGCGTCGGCGAGGGACAGCGGGACCAGCCAGCGGCCCAGCGCCTCCAGCAGGATCTCGCGCTCGCCCAGCTCGGCCCAGTCAGGGTGATAGGGCGGCGGGGTTTGCGGCTCCTGCCCGTGCAGAGCGCGCCAGACCCCCCGGACCAGACCCAGGCAGTCGCAGCCGACGCCGCGCAGGCTGGCCTGGTGGCGATAGGGGGTGCCCAGCCACTGGCGGGCGAGGGTGAGAACCAGATCCTCCCCTTCTGGGGGAGGTGGCCCGGAGGGCCGGAGGGGGCAGCGCGGCGTTCGCCCAGATGGCCCCCTCAGTCGCTCCGCGACAGCTCCCCCGGAGGGGGAGCATCGACTCCTCCTCACCGCCGCCCCCCGTCATGCCGCTCGCCCTCGGACGGATACAGCGTCAGGAAGTCTTCGCCCGGCATGGCCGGAAAGCCCCGGAAGTTGACGCCATTGGCGAAGCTGTCGACGCAGGTCCGCCAGCGCTTGTCGCAGACCGCGCCCGGCGCCGCCGACACCCCGCAGCGCTCGTCGCCGAACACCGCGTCGCACAGCCGGCCGAAGGTGCGGCCCGCCACCCGGTCGAAATCGGCGAGCGGACCTTCCAGCTCGGCGGTGAAGGCCTCGCCCTCGCGGCGAAGCCGGGCGATGCGGGCCGTCCACAGGCGCACGAAAAGGTCGGGCCGGCTCCAGTCGACCCGCAGGCAGGCCACCGAGGCCCCGTCATAAAGCCCGGCCTCGATGTCGGCTGCGGTCACCGCGCCGTCGTCCAGCGCGCCCAGCGCGGCCGAGAGGCCCGGCGCAAAACCGGCGGCGGTCTCGTGGGCCCCGGCGCTCCAGCCGGTGGCGGCGCGGCAGGTCACGCCCTCGACCGGCAGATCGCGGTCGTGATCGGTGAAGCCCAGCACCACGCCGTCGCCGCGGGTCAGGATCCAGGCGTGGCACAGGCTGGCCGCGCCCTCTTCCAGGCGCTCGGCCAGTTCGGCGGGAACGGCGCGCATCAGGCCCGCACCTCGACCAGCGGACAGGCGACGATCCGCGCGGCGGCAAAGCCCTCCAGCTGCAGGTCCAGCCGGTCGATGTCGAAGCGCACCGGCGTATCGAACTCGAACCCGGCGCTGACCGCCGCGCCGACGGCGGGCGCAGCGACCAGGGTGACAAGGCCCGTGGCCGGATCGACCGCGAAGGCGGCCGGGGCGAGGGCGACGCCGGCGACCGCGACCTTCACCGTGCCGACGACCGGTCTGGAGATCGTGCGCATGACGACCTCGGGCGCGCTGCCATAGGCCTTGACCAGCTGAAAGGTCTTGCGCGCGCCGTCGCCGGTACCGATGGCCTGGTCAGTCGCCGCCGGCTGGGCCGACGGGACGCACGACTTGAAGTCACTGGGGTCGCGGAAGCGAAAGCCATGCAGCCGCCCGCGCCGGGCCTCGAAGAAGGCGACCAGCTGGGCCGCCTCGTCCAGCGGCCGAGCGGCGGTGGCGATCAGATAGCGTCGGCGCCCCTGGGCCCAAGGACTGGAGCGGCGTTCGTGGCCCGAGGCCAGGGTCACCACCTCGGTGCGCCGCTCGACGCCGCCCGTGCAGCCGAAGGCCAGCCGCGCCGGCAGGCGGATATCGTGGAAGGCGCTCATGGCGGCTCCTTGGAGGTTATGGGGTGTGGTTTGGGTTTGGCCGGCGCCGCAGGCCCCCGCCTGACCGCTTCGCGGTCGTCCTCCCCCGGAGGGGGAAGACGCTCTCATCTTCCCCCTCCGGGGGAGGAGCGCCGAAGGCGCGGAGGGGGCAAGTGGCGGGGCGAGAGCGGAGCAGACCCCGATTAAGTCTGCGTCATGACCCGCTTTTCACTTCTTGCGCAGGCTCCCAACCCCTACGTATGAGGCCAAGACTCGGAGACCGTCATGGACTGGAAGAACCTGTTTTTCTCGGCTGAGGGCCGCATCGGCCGTCAGGCGTTCTGGATCGGCTGGCTGTGCCTGCTGGGCGCGAACGTCGTGGCCGGCTGGGTGCCGTTCTTTGGTTGGGCGCTGTCGCTGGCCTCGATCTGGTGCTCGATCTGCATCCACACCAAGCGCCTGCACGACATGGGTCAGACCGGCTGGTGGCAGGTTCTGCCCTGGGTGTTCGGCCCGATCCTGGTGTTCGGCTCGGCCATCTCGATCGGCGTCTCGGCGGCCCTGGCGGCCATCGGCAACGGCGAACCCGACCTGGCGGCGATCGCCGCCCTGGGCGGCTTTTTCATCTCGCTGTTCGTCGCCTTCGCGGTGTGGCTGGCCTTCACCCTGTGGGTCGGCTTCAGCACCGGCCAGCCCGGCGACAACAAGTATGGCCTGGCCCCGACGACGGCGGTGGCGATCTAATCTTCCTTCTCCACTTGAGGGAGAAGGTGTCAGCCACTGGCTGACGGATGAGGGGTCGCGCGGACGGATCAGATAAAACCCCTCATCCGTCCGCGACGCGGCCACCTTCTCCCGCAAGGGGAGAAGGAGACTACAGCCCCCTCGCCCCGAGGCTCACCGCCCGCGCCAGAGCCTGGGCCAGCTGGGCGTCCGACCGCGCAAGACCCGCCGCGTCGCCGCCCTGCACATTGATCGTCACCGACACGCCGCCGCCGCTCCCCAGCGGCTCGACCGAGCCCGCGGCGGACGGCCGAAACACCTCCGGCCCGCGCTCGCCGACCAGATAGGCACCGCCCGCCGTGACCGGTCCGCCGTCGGCCCGGGCGCCGGCAAAGACGCCGGCCACGGCCTCCGCCAGACCGCCGCCCCTCATCGCCGCCCCGGCCGCGCCGATGACAGCGCGGGCCAGTTCAGCCAGCGAGACCTCGCCATCGGCAGCCGCCTGGGCCAGAGACTTGGCCAGGCTGGAGCCCGCCCGGGCGAAGGCGTCCTCGATGGACGAGGCGGCGCGCTGGGCTGGGGCTTTCAGCGCCTCCAGCGACGCGGCGGCCTCGGCCGCGCGGGCGGGAACGGATGACAGGCCATCGGTATCGAAGCCGCTCATGGCGGGGTCTCCTCGTCGGGAAAGCGGGCGATCAGGGCGTCCAGCGACGGACGGGTCAGCACCGGCGCATCGGGCGCGGCGGTCAGCATCCGCCATTCGCTTAGCGACAGCCGCCAGAAGGCCTGCGGCGGGATGTTCAGCCGGACGGCCAGCCGCAGGGCGTCAGGCCAGCGGCTCATGCGGAGGCCGCCAGAGCCGCGGCCACGGCCGCGACGGCTTCGGGAATGGTCACGGCGGAGAGGTCGGCCGGTTCGCCCTCGATCAGGGCGGCCAGCACGGCAAGGAGTTCGCGAGCCGACAGGGTCTCCATCCGGGCCGGCAGGCCGCGCCAGTCGGTGAGGTTCAGCGCGCCTTCAATGCGGGCCAGGGCGCCGAGGGTCAGGCACAGGCGGCGCGGGACGCCGGCCAGGGTGATGGCGACCTCGCCTCGGGCGGGGTTTGGGGGTGGCATTTGGGGGGTCTTTCTCCTTCTCCCCTTGCGGGAGAAGGTGTCGGCAAAGCCGACGGATGAGGGGTCGAGCGGACGGATCAGAGAAACCCCTCATCCGACCCGCTACGCGGGCCACCTTCTCCCGCAAGGGGAGAAGGACCTGATCGCTAGATCGCCGTGAACGTCACCGCCCCTGCTGACGCCAGCGAGAGCGCGAACGCCGCCTCGCCGTCGTGGTCGCCGGCATAGTCCAGGGCCGCGACCAGGAACGGCCCTTCCAATTGGCCGAAGTCGGGGATGATCAGCCGCCAGGTCCGCGCCGACTGGTCAAAGAAGCTCTGGCGCACCTGGGCGTCCGAGGCCGCGTCGCGGAACACGCCGGCGCCGGAGACGGCGCAGGATCGCACGCCCGCTCCGGCCAGCAGCTCGCGCCAGCGGCCGGCGCTGTCACTGTCGGTGGTGTCGATGCTGCGGGCGTTGAGGCTGATGGTCCGCGCCCTCAGGCCCGCGACGGTGACGAAGGTCGGGGTCGGCGCCCCGTCGCTGATCTTCAGCAGGATGTCCTTGCCGGCTTGAGCGGCCATGAGAGTGCTCCGTGTCTAGAGGGGTTCGGTCACCGCCCGCACGCGCACGATGCCCAGCGTCAGCTCGCGGTCGGCGGCGGGGAAGACGTCGGCATAGGCGACGCGCAGATTGACCAGCCGTCGGCCAGCGACGGTCGGGCGGGTGTCGTGGATCACGGCGCGCACGGCGGCGACCACGGCTCTGGCCTCCTCCGGTCCGCCGAACTTGGAGACGCAGGTCAGGGTCAGCAGGTGCTCGATCACCTCGCCCTCGACGATGCGGCTCTCGGTGCGGCTGACGGCCAGGCAGGGATAGGTCGGCACGCGGGGCGCGCGGGCATAGATCCGCTGACCGAGGATGGCGGTGATGGCCGGGGCGGCCTTGAGGGCGGCGACGAGACCGTCGGCCAGGGCTTGATCGCTCACAGGCGAGCCTTTCGGTAAGGGGCCAGCCACGGCTCGACCAGGGCCAGCGAGGGCTCTCCGGTTTCGCGATGGACATGGGCGTGGGAGACCAAGGTCAGGATCGCCAGCCGCAGGGGCGCAGGGCTGGCGGGCGTCAGGGTCAGGCCGGTGGCGGCGGCGACACGGGCCTCGGCGGCGTCGATCAGCAGGCTGATCGTGGCGTCTTCCGAGGCGTCGGCCACGCGCAGAAACGCCCGGGCCTCGGCCAGGGTGAGGGATTGGGGCATGGGATTTTCCTGGAGAGGACGGCGCTGCCCCCTCAGTCGCTCCGCGACAGCTCCCCCTGAGGGGGGCATCTGCGCGGCTTGGATCCTCCCCCTCTGGGGGAGGTGGCCCAGAGGGCCGGAGGGG
>JANOSS010000134.1:0-1856 GCA_031415995.1 Caulobacter sp.
GAAGGCCTTCGCCGAACGCCTGCAGGCCGCCGGAAAGCCAAAACGCCTCATATTCAACGCTGTCGCCCGGAAACTCGTCGTCCTCGCAAACGCCGTGCTCACCGACCTCAAACCCGCAAATCAACTGACTTGATGACAAGGGTTTGGAAACGGAGAAGGACCCTCAGTCCTCCGCCTCATCCCCCTCAAACGCCAGCACCTCCCCCGCCAGCAGCCGGGTAATCGCCCGGCCCTGGGCCGAGGCCGCCTCGTCAAGCAGGTCCACCGCCGCTATGGCCTCCAGCGACGAGCGGGGGATGCGGCGCAGCAGATAGGGATAGACCTCGGCGGCCGGAGTCATGGCCCGCGCCGCGAAGGCCCGGCGCAGCACGGCCTCCAGCACGATGTCGTCGGGCTCGTCGATGATGGCTGCCGTCAGGGCATTAAGCCGCGAGCGCAGATCGGCCACCGCGCAGGCCCAGGCCACGGGCGCCAGGCGCCCGGTCAGCAGCAGGGTCCCGCCGTCGACCCCGGCCATGTTGATCAGGTGAAACAGGGTCTCGTCGTCCAGATGCCCGCCTTCCGCCCGGCGGTCGGCGTCATCGACCAGCACGGCGCGGCCGCGCAGGGCGGCCAGGTCCAGCGGCGCTGCAAGGGGATTGGCGGCCTCGACCACAACCGCATCGGCCTTCAGGGCCCAGTCGCGCGCCAGATGGGTCTTGCCCGCGCCCGCGGCCCCGATCAGGGCCAGCCGCCCGTCGCCCCAGCGCGGCCAGGCGTCCAGCGCCGCGATCGCCTGGGCGTTGGTCGGCGACACTGCGAAGTGCTCGCGCGCAAATGACGGCGGGCTGTGCAGCGGCAGTCTGAACTGACGGGACAAGTCGGCGGCGTCCGGCGTGGTTACTGGGTGGGGAGGATATAGGCCGGGTGCGGCGCAAGCGCGAGCGGGGCGGGTGAGGGAAGGTGGGGATGGAGATGAGCAAATGTGGATGAAGCCGTTCAGAATCCCCACCGCACCGCCAACAACCCAAACCCCAGCACGATCACCGGCCCGAACACCGCGAACGTCCAGCGGGTGATCCGCTCCGGCAGGAAGGTGTCGTAGGCGCCGTCCTTGGTCGCGCCGTACTTCACGGCGATGGCGGTCAGGGGGCATTTGAGGCCGAAGGCGGCGAAGACGACGCTCTCGACGGCGACCAGCGCGGCCGCCACCCACAGCCAGGGGCCGTGCGCGCCGGTGATCCCGGCATAGAGGACGACGAGGCTGGCGCCGGCCATCACGACATAGATCACCGTGTGCAGGGCGCGGACCAGGGTCAGGCGTTGGGCGTCGGTCATGGGGCGCAGCTTAATCCCAAATACTCCCGTCATTCCCGCCCTTGTGGCGGGAACCCCTTTGTCCGCCGCAGGTGCGGGAGGGGCGAAGTGCGTGCGCACTTCGCTGGCGCTTCACGTGCAAGCTGAAACAGGGGTTCCCGCCACAAGGGCGGGAATGACGGTTGGTTATGGTGTGGAGCGGCTCAAACCTGCCTGGGAACCGGGGTCCATTCAAAGACGGCGGCGTAGAGGTCGTCCCAGCGGGGATTGTCGCGTTCGATCAGGTTGATCTTCCACTGGCGCGGCCAGCGCTTGATCGAGGTTTCGCGCTGGATCGCCTCGGTCATCAGGTCGTGGATCTCGTACCAGACCAGACGCTTGAGACCATATTGCCGGGTGAAGCCGGGCAATTGGCCTTCCCGATGCTGGCCAATGCGCGTGAAGAACTGGCCCGTAACGCCGGTGTAGAGCGTCCCCCGATAGTGGTCGGTCATCATGTAGACCGCGATCCAGGCTTCGCGTGGAACCATGGCGAATGCTCCTTGTAGGTTAAGAACAAT
>JANOSS010000135.1:0-12180 GCA_031415995.1 Caulobacter sp.
GAAGGCCTTCGCCGAACGCCTGCAGGCCGCCGGAAAGCCAAAACGCCTCATATTCAACGCTGTCGCCCGGAAACTCGTCGTCCTCGCAAACGCCGTGCTCACCGACCTCAAACCCGCAAATCAACTGACTTGATGACAAGCTTTTTGGAGCTGAGAGCGGCGCCTACGCCCCCGGCGGCACCGGGAAGCCGCGGTCGCGCATCAGGGCACCGATCTTCACGTCACGGCCGCGGAAGGCCTTGAACTGATCAACCGGATCGACCGAATTGCCCTTCGACATGATCGTTTCGATCAGCCGCTGGCCGGTCGGCTTGTCGTAGAAGCCGCCGGGAGCCTCCTGGAAGGCCTCGGCGACATCGGCGGTCAGGGTGTCGGCCCACAGATAGCTGTAATAGCCGGCCGAATAGCCGTCACCGGAGAAGACGTGACCGAACTGCGGCGTGCGGTGGCGCATGACGATCTCCTTGGGCATGCCCAGCTTCGTCAGTTCGTCCCGCTCGAACTTGTCCGGATCGATGTCGACGTCGCCGGCCAGGTGCAGCTTCATGTCGATCAGGGCGCTTGCCAGATATTCGGTGGTGGAGAAGCCCTGGTTGAACTTGTCTGCCGCCTTGATCTTGTCGACCAGGGCCTGGGGGATCGGCTCGCCGGTCTTGTAGTGGACGCAGAACTTGGACAGCACCTGCGGGGTCGGCAGCCAGTGCTCGTTCAGCTGGCTGGGGAACTCGACATAGTCGCGCGCCACGTTGGTGCCCGACACGGTCGGATAGGTGGCGTTGGCGTTGAGGCCATGGATGGCGTGGCCAAATTCGTGGAACAGGGTGGTGGCGTCATCCCACGAGATCAGCACCGGCTCGCCGGGCGCGCCCTTTATGAAGTTGGAATTGTTCGAGACCAGGGTCGTGATCTCGCCCTTGAACCGCTCCTGGGTGCGATAGGCGTTCATCCAGGCGCCCGAGCGCTTGCCCTCGCGGGCATAGGGGTCAAAGTACCACAGGCCGACATGCTTGCCGGCGCGGGTCACCTCATAGACGGTGATGTCCTCGTGATAGACCGGCAGGCCTTCGACCTTGCTGTACTGGAAGCCATAGACCTCGCCCGAGGCCCAGAACATCGCCTCGCGCAGCTTTTCCAGCTGCATGTACGGCTTCACCTCATTCATATCGAGGTCGTACTTGGCCTTGCGGACCTTCTCGGCATAGTAGCGATAGTCCCACGGCTCGATCTTGAAGCCGCCCTTTTCAGCATCGACGATGGCCTGCATGGCCGCCACGTCGATGGCCACCTGGGCAATGGCCGGGGTCCACACCGCCTCCATAAGGGCCATGGCCCGTTCAGGCGTCTTGGCCATGGCGTTTTCCAGGCGCCAGTGGGCGTGGGTCTTGAAGCCCAGCAGCCTGGCGCGCTCGACGCGCAGCTTGAGGATCTTGGCGATCAGGGCGTTGTTGTCGGTGGCGCCGCCGCCATCGCCGCGATTGACGAAGGCCTTCCAGACCTTCTCGCGGGTGGCGCGCACCGGCGAATAGGTCAGGTAGGGGTCAACGCTGGAGCGGGTGTTGACGATGATGGACTTGCCCGCCAGCTTGCGCTGCGCGGCGTTGGACGCCGCATTGCCCTTCAGCGAGTCGGGCAGGCCCAGCAGGTCGGCCTGCGTCAGCTCGATATAGGTGTTTTCATCGGCCAGCTGGTTCTGGCTGAACTTGGTGAAATAGCCGGCCATCTCGGTGTTGATCGCCGCGACCCGGGCCTTGGCGGCGGGGTCGAGCTTGGCGCCGGCCCGCACGAAGTTGGTGTAGTAGATCCACAGCACGCGCTGCTGCTCGGAGGTCAGCTTGGGCTCGTCCGGCGAGTTGTAGATCGTCTCGATGCGTTTGAAGAGCGCGGCGTTCTGGGTGATCTTGTCGCCGAAGCTGGCCAGCTTCGGGTCCATCTCCTCCTCGACCGTCTGGAATTCCGGGGTGCTCATATTACCGCCCCAGATGCCGTAATAGCAGTAGAGGTCCGACAGGGTCCGGCCGCTGTCTTCCAGGGCGGCGATGGTGTTGTCGAAGGTCGGCGCGGCCTTGCTGGCTGTGATGGCGTCGATCTCGGCCAGGTTCTTGGCCATGGCCGCTTCCAGGGCCGGCTTGAAGTCGGCGACCTTGACCTTGTCGAAGGCCGGCACGCCGCCATAGGGGCCCGTCCACTTGGCGAGCATGGGATTGCCGTCGGCGGCCATGGCGAAACTCGGATTGAGGGTCGCGGCGACGCCGGTGGCGGCGGCTGATGCGAGGAAGGTACGACGTTGCACGGATGATCTCCGGTGGAAGTGTTGGCGGCGACCCTAGGCCAGCCCCGGGCCGCCGTCACATGACAGGACCGTAACCTTCGACCTCGGCCGAAAAGCGGCAGCGTGGCAGCGTGGACGAAACGCGCGGGCAAGGCTAAACCAGCGCCATGTCCATCGGCGTCTTTGACTCAGGGGTTGGCGGTCTTTCCGTCCACCGCGCTCTCGTGCAACGCCTCCCGCAGGCGGATTTCGCCTATCTGGCCGACCAGGCCAATGCGCCCTATGGCGTGCGCACCGGCGAGGAGATCGTCGATCTCACGCGCGCCGGCTGCGAGCGCCTGTTCGAGACCGGGGCCAGTCTGGTCGTTCTGGCCTGCAACACCGCGAGCGCCATCGCCCTGCGCCGCCTGCAGCAGACCTGGCTGCCCGGCTATCGCAAGTCGCTGGGCCGACCCGTCAACATCCTGGGCATCATCGTGCCGACCATCGAGGCCGCCACCGGCCTGCCCTGGGAGCACGAAGCCGAACGGCGCGGCGACAAGGTGGAACAGCTGGACGTGCTGGGCGTGTTCTCGACCCCGGCCACGGCGCGCTCGCGGGTCTACGAGATCGAGATCGACAAGCGCAAACAGGACCTGGCGGTGTTTTCCCAGCCCTGCGGCGACCTGGTTCCGATGATCGAGGCCGACGCCGGCGTGGTCGAACTGGCCAAGGCCGTCGAGGCCCATGTCGAGGCGCTGAAGACCCGCATCGGCCGCTATCCGCACCGGGTGGTGCTGGGCTGCACCCACTATGAAATCATCGCCGACATCTTCCGCGCCGCCCTGCCGGCCGGCACGCCGCTGATCCAGCAACCCGCCGCGACCGCTGACGCGCTGGAGCTTTATCTGGAGCGTCATCCGGAACTTGATGCGGGTACGGGTGGGTCGCGGGCATTCCTGACCACCGGAACGCCGGGCCCGCAGAACGGCCTGGTCGAAAGCTTCTGGGGTGGTCCGCTGCGGTTCGAGGCGGCTTAGAGGTCGAAACGCACATAACTCATCATGGTCTCCGGGTTCGTCCCGGCCGCTTCGCGCCTCCCCACACTAACTCAGCGAGCCGTCGCGTGAGGCCGGGACGCCGTGTCCCCTAAACCGCCGCGTGGTCCTTCAGGACCCCCAGCGGAACAATCGCCAGCATTTCCTCGTGGGAGGCCTCCAGCACCACCGGCGGGGCCAGCCCCGCATCGAGGGCGTCTTTCCAGCGGCCGGCGCACAGGCACCAGCGGTCGCCGGCCTTCAGGCCCGGGAAGGCGAATTCGGGTCGCGGCGTGGAAAGGTCATTGCCCGCAGCCTTGGAGAACACCAGGAACGCGTCGGTCATCACCGCGCAGACGGTATGGAGGCCCAGATCGTGCGGACCGGTCTCGCAGCAGCCATTGCGGTAAAAGCCCGTCACCGGGTTCACGGAACAGGGGATCAGCTCCCCGCCCAGAACATTGCGGGCGTTCTCGTCATAGCGCGTGGTCATGGGGCGATCCTATCCCGCTTCGCGCGATCCGTGACCAAGATTAGCGCGCGTCGAACGTCTTTGCTTTTGCCGTGGCCCGCGCGTGATTAAGAAGGCTGTATAAGAAAAGACCGCAGGAAAGTTTGCATGTCCACCGTCGCCCGGCCGCGCCGCAGCGCTCTCTATATGCCCGCCTCGAACGCCAAGGCGGTCGAGAAGGCGCGCACCCTGGACGCCGACGTGATCATTCTCGACCTCGAGGACGCCGTGGCCCCCGAGATGAAGGCGGCCGCCCGCGATGCGGCCGTGGCGGCCGTCAAGGCCGGCGGCTTTGGGGCCCGCGAGGTGGTGATCCGCACCAATGGCCTCGACACGCCCTGGGGCGCCGACGATCTGGCGGCCGCCGCCGAGGCCGGTCCCGACGCGGTGCTGGTGCCCAAGGTCAATGACGCCGGCGACGTGCGGCTCTATGACGCCGCCCTGCACGCCGCGCCCAGCACGATGCGGCTGTGGACCATGATCGAGACCGGCAAGGCCGCCTTCCACCTGTGGGAGATCGCCGCCGCCAGCCAGACCACGCGGCTGTCGACCTTCGTGATGGGCGTTAACGATTTCGCCAAGGAGATGCGGGCCCGCCAGACGCCGGACCGCGCGCCGTTCCTGCCGCTGCTGACCCTGTCGGTCGCCGCCGCCCGGGCCCACGGCTTGACCATCCTGGACGGGGTGCACAACGACATCGAGGATCTGGACGCGCTGGAGGCGGTCTGCGTCCAGGGCGTCGACTTCGGCTTTGACGGCAAGACCCTGATCCACCCCAAGCATCTGGAGATCTGCAACCGGGTATTCTCGCCCTCCGCCGACGAGATCGCCTGGAGCCAGGCGGTGATCGCCGCCTTCAAGGCACCCGAAAATGCGGGCAGAGGGGCCTTGCGGGTCGACGGCAAGATGGCCGAGCGCCTGCATCTGGCCCAGGCCGAGCGCTTGGTCCTCGTCGCGGACGCTATCGCCGCCAGGGTCGGTTAGGATCTGTTGATGAGGGCTCTGGCTCTTCTTTTTGCCCTGTTCGCCGGGCCGGTTCTGGCTCAGCAGTCGCCGGTCGCGACCGCGCCGCCATCGGTGGCCCCTGCCCTATCGGCGGATCCCTCGCCGACCGCGCCAGATCCGGCGCCCGGTCAGTCGGTCCCTGTCGCCCTTGATCCGCTGGGCGACCTGATCACCCAGACCGGTACGACCGACGAGGAAGACGTCCAGCCAGCCACGCCGGCACCCTATCATAAGCCCACCCTTCTGCCGATTCCGACGCCGGAACCGCCCTATGTGTCCTACCCGCCGGACGGCGACCATGCCGTGCCGCAAGGCAGCTATGTGCCGGCCGAGCGAATCTACGAGATGCGGGTCAAGGGCTCGATCGTCGCCGCCCAGGGCCTGCAGGGTCCGCTGGACGGCGGCTGGAAGGTCTTGGGTCCCGATGGATCGACCCTCTACGCGCTACAGATCGTCGATCCGGCCGGGGGCTATGGTCCGGTCGAGGGCGCCTGGCGCGACGTACGCCGGACCGGGGCGGTCGGCTCGACCGGCCTGATCGAGAGCGTCGAGCGTTCGGGCTCAGACCTTGTTGTTCGCTTCAGCCCCAGGGGCGGCCCGTCAACCGTGCTGAGCCTCAGCCCGGCCGGCTCGACCCGCTGGACCGGCAACCTCTATGACGCCGGCGTCAACCAGACGGTGATCGCCGATCGCGAGGCCCCGCCCAGTCTGCCGCCGGGCTATGTGATCCAGGGCCGCGGACCGGTGATCTGGGGCGCGCCCCGCGCCGCCCCGGCCCGCTCGACCCCGGCCAGGGCGGCGGTCTGCTCGACCAAGGGCAAGACCGGCAAGGCGCTGAAAGCCGCCAAGGCCAAGTGCGCCGCCGCTGCCAAGAAGAGCGGCGCGAAAGGCAAGGCCGTGGCCAAGGGAAAGACGGGCTCCAAGGCCAAGGCGACCCCGGCCCGCAAGGGCAAGGCGACGGCGAGCAAGAAGAAGGCCCCGGCCAGGAAGGCGCCGAACCTGCGCTAGAGGCGCAGGGCTGTCTTCGCCGCCGCAACCGCCGCCTCAAGGGGGGGCGGCGCGAAGGCCTCGGCGGGGCTATGGCCCCAGACCGGCCCCGACCAGGCCGGATCGCCGATCCGGCGGCCGATGACGTGGACGTGCAGCTGCGGGGTGACATTGCCCAGGGCGCCGACATTCAGCTTGTCGACCGCCAGGCCCAGCGCCGCGCCGACGGCCCGCACCGCGTCGCCGGCCAGGACGATCTCGTCCATCAGGACGATGCGCTCGGCCGGCGACAGGTCCTCGATCTCGCGAAGACCTGGCCGGCGCGGGATCAGCACGATCCAGGGATAGCGGGCGTCCAGTTGCAGCCGGGCCTCGCACAGACGCAGGGCGCCCAGCGGCTCGGCTGTGGCGACAAAGGCCGGGTCGAGGACGAACTCAGCCACGCTTCGGGACCGCCGCCCAATAGTCGAGGTCGAGGATGACGTGCTCGTCATAGACCCCCGCCTCGTCCTTGCCCGGGAAGTCGTCGCAGGGCCGGTCCTTCGTCGCCACCAGCCGCAGGCGCAGGGCCCCGACGCCGCCGCCCAGGTCAGCCTTGTCCAGCACCTCGCTCCAGGCGAACACCGTGGCCCCGGCGAAATAGGGGCTGACATGGCGGCCGCCATTGATCGCCAGGATCAGGCCGGCGTTCTGCAGGCCGTTGAACGACAGGGCCTTGGCGGTCGAGATCACCACGCCGCCATAGACCAGCCGCCGGCCCGACGGATCCCTGGCGCGCTCGAACTGGTTGAAATGGACCTTGGCTGTGTTCTGCCACAGCCGGGTGGCCATGGCGTGCTCGGCCTCCTCGATGGCCATGCCGTCGACATGGTCGATACGCTCGCCGATCTCGTAATCCTCGAAGGCGTGCGGCGCGCCGCCCAGGGCGTAGTCGTATTTCGAGAAGTCCAGGGTCGCGGGGATGATCAGGTCTGCGGCCGCCACGGCGTCGGCCAGCTTCGGCGTGGCCTGCTCAGGGACCTCGGCCTCGGCCGAGCGCTTGCGCACCATCACCCAGCGCACATAGCTCAGAACCGCCTGGCCGTGCTGATTGGTCCCGGTGGTCCGCACATAGACGACGCCGGTCTTGCGGTTGGAATTTTCCTTCAGCCCGATCACCTCGGATTCGGCCATCAGGGTGTCGCCCGGATAGACCGGGGCCAGGAACAGGCCCTCGGCATAGCCCAGATTGGCCACAGCGTTGAGGCTGATGTCAGGCACCGTCTTGCCGAACACGATGTGGAACGCGATCAGCGGATCCACCGGCGCGGCGGGCAGGCCGCTGGCCCGGGCCACCTCGTCGGACGAAAACAGCGAAAAGCGCGGGCCGTAGAAGGCGGTGTAAAGCGCCACATCCCCCGCCGTGACCGTGCGCGGCGTGGCGTGGACCAGCACCTGGCCCAGCCGGAAGTCCTCGAAATAGTTCCCCGGATCGGTCTTGCTCATCCCCGCGTCTCCCCAATGGTCTATCAAGCCGTTGTTCAGACAGTCTTGCCGCAGTGCAGCGAAACGGGGAAGAGGGCTTGAGGCTTGGGCCTCATGGGTCTAGACCGCCGCGAGAATTTCCATCCACAGTCCTGACGGAGACCCTATGGCTCGCGCGAAGATCGCCCTTATCGGCGCCGGCATGATCGGCGGCACCCTGGCTCACATCGCGGCTCGCGAAGAGCTTGGCGACATCGTCCTGTTCGACATCAGCGAAGGCACGCCGCAGGGCAAGGCCCTCGACCTGGCCGAAGCTTCGGCGGTGTTCGGCAAGGACATCAGCCTCAAGGGCGCCAACGACTATGCCGACATCGCCGGCGCCGACGTCTGCATTGTCACCGCCGGCGTGCCGCGCAAGCCGGGCATGAGCCGCGACGACCTGCTGGGCATCAACCTGAAGGTCATGAAGGCCGTCGGCGAAGGTATCAAGCAGCATGCCCCCAACGCCTTCGTCATCTGCATCACCAACCCGCTCGACGCGATGGTCTGGGCGCTGCAGCAGTTTTCGGGCCTGCCCAAGGAAAAGGTCATCGGCATGGCCGGCGTCCTGGACTCGGCGCGCTTCGCCTATTTCCTGGCCGAAAAGACCGGCGTGTCGGTCGAAGACATCCATGCCTGGACCCTGGGCGGCCACGGCGACGACATGGTGCCGATGGTCCGCCACTCTACGGTCGGCGGCCTGCCGCTGCCCGAACTGGTCAAGCAAGGCTGGATGACCCAGGAAGAGCTCGACGGCATCGTCAAGCGCACCCGCGGCGGCGGCGGCGAGATCGTCGCCCTGCTGAAGACCGGCTCGGCCTTCTATGCCCCGGCTGAAAGCGCCATCGCCATGGCGACGTCGTACCTGAAGGACAAGAAGCGCGTCCTGCCGTGCGCCACCTTCCTGACCGGTCAGTACGGCCTGGACGGCCTCTATGTCGGCGTGCCGGTCGTCATCGGCGCAGGCGGCGCGGAAAAGATCGTCGAGTTCGAAACCAATGACGAAGAGAAGGCGATGTTCGCCGCCTCGGTCGCCTCGGTTAAGGGCTTGATGGAAGCCTGCAAGGCCATCGACCCTTCGCTGGTCTAGGCTTTGACTTCAGTCTGAATGACCAAGGGCGGCTCCTCGCAGAGCCGCCCTTTTTCTTGGTTGAGAGCGATTAGTGGGCCGCGTCGCCCGGCTCAGCCGAAATGTCTTCCAGCGTCTTGCCCACCTGCTTGGCACCGTAATCCTTGGCCACGTCGCCCAGGGACAGAATACCGGTCAGGGCGCCGGCGTCGTTGAGCACGACCAAGCGGCGTACCTGATTGCTGGCCATCTTTGCCGTGGCGTCGGCCAGGACGTCGTCTTCCTTGACGCTGAACACTTCGCCGTCCGACATGGCGTCCGAGATCGGCGAGTCGAAGCTGCGGCCCTCGGCGACCACGCGCAGGACGATGTCGCGGTCGGTGACCAGGCCGACCACCTTGCCGTCCTGCACCACCGGCACCACACCGCTGTCGATATGGGCCATGACCTGGGCCACCTTGCGGACGGTATCGGTCGGGGCGGCGGTCGAGACCTGGCTGGTCATGGCGTCGCTGACTTTCATGGGGAAACCTCGGGGTTTGAACTCAAGCTCCCTAAACCCCCGCCGATCGCCTCGCGTTCCGCGCTTCCTCTGAGAGGTTTGACACCCTATCTCTGCGCCACACCTTCAAGCGGAGCTTCCATGTCCCTTTCCATCCATCAGGCCAGCGTCCCCGTCTTCGTTCAGGGCCTGAAGGGTCTGAAGGGCGTGCTGACCAAGGCCGCCGCCCAGGTCGAAGCCAAGGGCTGGGACGCCGACGCCCTGCTGAAGGCCCGGCTCTATCCCGACATGTTCCCGCTTCTGCGCCAGGCGCAGATCGCCACCGACTTCGCCAAGGGCTGTTGCGCCCGCCTGGCTGGTGAAGACGTGCCGGCCTGGGACGACACTGAAACCGGCTTCGCCGAGCTGATCGCCCGGGTCGATCGCGCCATCGCCTATGTCGAGGGCCTGGACGCCGGCAAGTTCGAGGGTGCCGAGGACCGTGACATCACCCTGACGCGTCGCGGCGAGACCAGCGTGGTCAAGGGCCTGACCTATTTCCAGACCCAGGCGCAGCCCAACTTCTTCTTCCACCTGACCACCGCCTACGCGATCCTTCGCAAGAACGGGGTCGAGGTCGGCAAGCGCGACTATCTCGGGACCGTCTAGGCCTTCCGGAAAACGTGTATGGCCCCGACCCCGCCGATATCGATCGGGGCCATCGCGACCTCCAGCCCCGCCGCTTGAGCGAACGGGACGGGGTCGGCGAGATAGTAGGTCAGCCGCTCGTGGCTGTGCGTCGCCGCAGCCCCGGGGGCGGCTTTGGTCACGAAGTCCAGCACCAGATCCATTCGTCCGAGCTTGGGATTGAAGCCGTGCTCCAGGATGTAGAGCGCGACGTGACCGCCACCCTCGAGGGCGTGCAGGAAAACCGGTTTGTCGGATGGCGGCGGCGGCTCTCGCATCCGGTCTTCCACGGGCAGGTGAAAAGCCGCCAGTCCACCAGGCTTCAGATGTCGCGCCACGCCCTTGAACGTGTTCCTCCAGGCCGCCCCGGCTGGCACATGGGCCAGGGTGAAATAGGTGCACAACACCAGGTCGAAGGTCTCGCCCAGTGACAGCGAGGCCATGTCACCCAGCTTGAACCGAAGGCGAGCGGCTGTTTCGGGGTCCAGAGCCTTTCGCTTGGTCTCGGCCTGGTCGAGCATGGCGGGCGCAATGTCGAGGCCCAGAACGGAATGTCCGCGCCGGGCGAGATCCAGCGCGATCCGGCCCGTTCCAGCCCCGAGCTCCAGGATCTGGCTGGGGCCCTTGGCAAGCCCGGCATAGACGTCCAGATCACCCGACAGCGTCTTGTCGGCGGCGGTCAGCAGATCGTAGTGAACCGCCGAGAGGCCCTTGCTGGAATAGTAGGGCCGGGTGGTCGGGGCCATTCGCGCTCCTCGAGCGGTGATCGGGTCGGGGCGTGACCCTGAACGACGGATCGCGGGCTTGTCCAGACTCGACGTCCCAACACCCGGCTTTGACTCTTCGCCATTTTCTGTGCATAAGCGCGCCCTTCCGGCGCTTCATCAGCAGCGCCTCTACCGTCACGACCCCAGCCCGCTAGCGCGGGATCCATCTGGACGAGGCCGGTGAGGACCCCCATCGACGTGATCGTCCATGGGGGCTGATTGCGTTTGGTCTTGTATCTAACCAGGGTTCGACATGTTCGACGGCCTTACAGAGCGGCTCTCCGGCGTATTCGACCGCCTAGGCGGTCGCGGCGTGCTGTCCGAAAAGGATGTCGACGAGGCGCTGCGCGAGGTTCGCGTCGCCCTGCTGGAAGCCGATGTCGCCCTGCCGGTGGTCAAGGACTTCATCAGCAAGGCCAAGGAACTGGCGTCGGGCGAAGCGGTCATCCGTTCGGTCAAGCCGGCCGACCAGGTGGTCAAGATCGTCTATGACGGTCTGGTCGACATGCTGGGTGGCGAAGAGCCGACCGGCCTGAACCTGGCCCTGAACCCGCCGTCGGTGATCCTGATGACCGGCCTGCAGGGCTCGGGCAAGACCACCACCACCGGCAAGCTGGCCCTGCGCCTGAGCAAGACCGAGCGTAAGAAGGTGCTGGTCGCCTCGCTGGACACCCGCCGTCCGGCCGCCATGGAACAGCTGGCCATGCTGGCCAAGCAGGTCGAGGTCGACAGCCTGCCGATCGTCGCCGGCCAGAGCGCCGTCGACATCGCCAAGCGCGCCATGAGCGCCGCGCGCCTCGGCGGCTATGACGTCCTGATCCTCGACACCGCCGGCCGCACCACGCTGGACGAGGCGATGATGAACGAAGCGGCGGAAATCGCCCGCATCGCCCAGCCGTCCGAAACCCTGCTGGTTGCCGACAGCCTGACCGGCCAGGACGCGGTCCGCACCGCCAAGGCCTTCCACGAACGCCTGCCCCTGACCGGCCTGATCCTGACCCGCGCCGACGGCGACGGCCGGGGCGGCGCGGCGCTGTCGATGCGTCATGTCACAGGCCTGCCGATCAAGTTCCTGGGCGCCGGCGAGAAGGTCGACGCGCTGGACGTGTTCGATGCCCGCCGCGTGGCCGGCCGCATCCTGGGTCAGGGCGATGTCGTCGCTTTGGTCGAGCGCGCCGCCGCCGATCTGGACCATGCCGAAGCCGAGCGCATGGCCAAGAAGCTGGCCAAGGGCCAGTTCGACCTCAACGACCTGTCGTCGCAGCTGTCGCAGATGCAGAAGATGGGCGGCATGCAGGGCATCATGGGCCTGCTGCCCGGCGTCCAGAAGGCCAAGAAGCAGATCGCCCAAAGCGGCATCGACGACAAGGTTTTCCTGCGCCAGCAGGCGATCATCAACTCGATGACCAAGCTGGAGCGCAAGAAGCCCGACATCCTGGCCGCTTCGCGCAAGCGCCGCATCGCGGCCGGCGCCGGGGTGGACGTGGCCGAGGTCAACCGCCTGCTCAAGCAGCATCGCCAGATGGCCGACATGTTCAAGGCCATGTCCAAGGACGGCGGCAAGAGCCTGGCCCGGATGGCCGGCATGATGGGCGGCGGCGACATGTCGCGCCTGAAAGCCATGGGGGGCGGCAAGCAGGCCGCGCCCGATCAACAGAATTCCGCGGGAGGCCTGCCGGGTCTTCCCGGTCTCGGCGGTGGCGGCGACGCCAAGCCGAACCTCCTTTCCGGCCTGGGCGGCGGCCTGCCGCCCGGTTTCAACCCGTTCAAGAAATAGAACTCGAACTCAAGGACTACCGATATGCTGAAGATCCGTCTCGCCCGTGGCGGCGCCAAGAAGCGCCCGTACTACTCGATCGTCGTTGCTGACAGCCACTCGCCGCGC
>JANOSS010000136.1:0-12639 GCA_031415995.1 Caulobacter sp.
GAAGGCCTTCGCCGAACGCCTGCAGGCCGCCGGAAAGCCAAAACGCCTCATATTCAACGCTGTCGCCCGGAAACTCGTCGTCCTCGCAAACGCCGTGCTCACCGACCTCAAACCCGCAAATCAACTGACTTGATGACAAGCGTTTTTGGGCGAGCATGGGGATAGACGGTGCTGTATCCCCATACTTTCCAGGGTAGAGCCCAACAAGATCAACTACTTGTAAAATAGTTGATCGCGCCCGTCCTCGGCGCCCAAACCTCCCGCATAATCACAGCTGTCCCTGTCGCAGGGGGAGGCGCCTGGATCCGGCCCAACAGCGGCGATGGGGATGGAGCTGAGCGGGGCCGCGCGGTCACGCGGCGAGGACGAAGGTGGTCTGTTCGTTGGATTGATCCGGGACCACCGGAAGGCTCGTCGGAGGAACAGCGCGGAGCAACAGGGCGAGGGATCGTAAACCCGCCTATCGCGCATCGTCGGGGGTCGAGACGGTTAGCCGATTGACCTTGGTGCGCGCCCGTACGGGGGCTCTTGGGTATCAGAGCTGAAAGACGCTCGCTTGGCCCAATCCTCACGCAAGAACAGCTCCTGCGAAGCGGACAGGTCGAGCCGAAACGCAAAAAACTCATCACGGTCATCCGGGTTCGCCCCGGCCGCTTCGCGCCTCCCCACACCAACTCAGCGAGTGATCGCGTGAGCGCGAGAAGCCGTGTCCGCCAGACTTGCCCCCTACGGGTCGCTTCGCGACCGTCTTCCCCCACAGGGGGAAGACGAAACGCGCCGACCTCGTCTTTCCCCTCCGGGGCAGGACGACCTGCGCAGCAGGTCAGGAGGGGGCGAGTGACGATCCATCCAACCCAGGAGAGCGCCCCATGCCCAGGTCCAAACCACCCCGCAGCCGCTATCGCCCAATTCGCCGCGTCAACAAGACCACCGAGCGCGCGATGACGATGTATGACCGGCTGGAAGAGGTCACCGAGAAGCTCCACCGGCAGATTGCGCCGTTTCTCGACCAGATCCCGGCGCGCGAGCGGGCGCTGATGCTGACCCTTCTGGCCGACAACCGCGCCCAGATCGCCGGCGGTCGGGCCGATATCCTGCAGCCCAGCGCCACGCCCGTGCTGGATGAGCTGATCCGGCAGGACACCGAGCGTCGGCGGCGCGCGGCAAGCCGTCATTGACTCCCCCGCCCCCGCCCGTATTTTCCGCCCCGTTCGGGTGACTGGCGCTGGAGGTGGGCAACCACCGGGGAGCCCTTACGCATATCGCCGCGCGCCTGGGCTCCCTCACCGTCTTGTTTCACCAGACCCGGAGTCCCGCCGTGCCCGCCGCCCCCGACTATCCGTCCGCCCCCGATCTCGTCATCCCCAGGCGCGCCCTGCTGTCGGTTTCCGACAAGACCGGCCTGGTCGAGGCGGCGAAGGTCCTGCACGAGGCCGGCGTCGAGCTGGTCTCGACCGGCGGCACCAAGGCGGCGATCGCGGCGGCCGGCCTGCCGGTGAAAGACGTGTCGGACCTGACCGGCTTCCCCGAAATGATGGATGGCCGGGTCAAGACCCTGCACCCCATCGTCCACGGCGGGCTTCTCGGGGTTCGGGATGCTCCCGAACATGCGCAAGCCATGGCCGACCACGGCATCGGCGGCATCGATATCCTGTATGTGAACCTCTATCCGTTCGAGGCCACGGTCGCCAAGGGCGGGTCCTACGCCGAGTGTGTCGAGAACATCGACATCGGCGGCCCGGCGATGATCCGCTCGGCGGCCAAGAACCACGGCTATGTCGCCGTCTGCACCGACCCGGCCGATGTGGCCGAAGTGCTCGAAGCCCTGAAGGCCGGCGGCACGACGCTGGCTCTGCGCCAGACCCTGGCGGCCCGGGCCTATGCCCGCACGGCGGCCTATGACGCGGCAATCTCGGCCTGGTTCGCGGCCGCCCTGGGCCAGGACTTCCCGGCCCGCAAGAGTATTTCCGGCGAACTGCGCCAGGTGATGCGCTATGGCGAGAACCCGCACCAGAAGGCGGCCTTCTATGCCTTCCCCAGCCCCCGCGTCGGGGTGGCCACCGCCACCCAGCTGCAGGGCAAGGACCTGAGCTACAACAACATCAACGACACCGACGCGGCCTTTGAGCTGATCGCCGAGTTCGACCCCTCGCAGGGCCCGGCCGTGGCGATCATCAAGCATGCCAATCCGTGCGGCGTGGCGGTGGGCGGCAGCCAACGGGAAGCCTATGAGCGGGCCCTGGCCTGCGACCCCACCTCGGCCTTCGGCGGCATCGTGGCGGTCAACAGCCGCCTGACCCGCGAGGCGGCCCTGGCGATGGTCGAGATCTTCACCGAGGTGGTGATCGCCCCCGAAGCGGACGACGACGCCATCGCCGTGTTCGCGGCCAAGAAGAACCTGCGCCTGCTGGTGACCGGCGGCCTGCCCGACGCCCTGTCGAGCGGCGATACGTTCAAGAGCGTGGCCGGCGGCTTCCTGGTTCAATCTCGGGATGACGCGCGCATCAAGGCCAGCGACCTGAAGATCGTGACGAGGCGCCAGCCCACCGACGCCGAGGTGCGCGACATGCTGTTCGCCTTCACCGTGGGCAAGCACGTCAAGTCCAACGCCATCGTCTATGCCCGCGACGGCCAGACCCTGGGCGTGGGCGCCGGCCAGATGAACCGCAAGGACTCGGCCCGGATCGCGGCCCTGCGCGCCGCTGATTTCGGCCTCGACCTGAAGGGTTGCGCCTGCGCCTCGGAGGCCTTCTTCCCGTTCGCGGATGGTCTGATCCAGGCCGCCGAGGCCGGCGCCACGGCGATCATCCAGCCGGGCGGCTCGATGCGCGACGGCGAGGTGATCGAGGCCGCCGACCGGCTGGGCCTGACCATGGCCTTCACCGGCGTTCGGGTATTCAGGCACTAACCCCTTTTCCGCTCTTCCCGGCGAACGCCGGGACCCAGATCGAACCCGCGAACGAGGATGGCTTTGGCTCAGCCCGAAGGCGCAACATCTCCAGACGCTCAGGCTGAATCTGGACCCCGGCGTTCGCCGGGGAGAGCGGAAAACTAGAGAACTGAAGGACAAGGCCTGATGCAAAGCGCCACCTGGGGAACCAAGATCGCCAACGCCTCGCAGGTGTTCAAGCCTGCGGGGCCCGGTCCGTTCCCGGTGGCGCTGATTCTGCACGGCTGCGGCGGCAAGACGCCGTTCCTGGAAGCCTATGCCCAGACGGCGGTCGAGGCGGGCTATGCCGCGATCGTCGTCGATTCGCTGAAGCCACGCGGCATGTCGACCCTCGACGCCAAGCTGATGGTCTGCACCGGCGTGCGGCTGCATGGCCTGAAACGCGCCGCCGACCTGTTCGGGGTGATGGCCTGGCTGGAGCACCAGCCCTGGGCCGATCACGAGCGGCTGTTCCTGGCCGGCTGGAGTCATGGCGGCTGGACGATCATGGACGGCTACGCGATCGGGGCCAATGCGGCCAGGGTCACGGGTCTGGTCGACGCCGATCCGGCCCGGCTGCGGGCCCGGGTCAGGGGCGCCCTGCTGGTCTATCCGTTCGCCGGCTATCCCGCCCTGACCACGCGCCATGGCTGGGGTGCCGGCGGCCCCCGGGTGTTTTCGGTGCTGGCCGGTCGCGACCAGGTGGTCGGCTGGAAGGCGCCCCAGCGGGCGCTGCAGCGGCTGACCTTGGACGGGCTGAGCGTCGACATCGTGTTTCACCCCGACGCCACCCACGCCTTCGACGACGACAAGGCCAATGACCCGCGCGCCAAATATCGTCCGGACCTACTGGCCCAGACGCGGGACTATTTCGGCCGGGCCCTGACGGAAACCCTGGCTGACTAGGCGCTCGCCGGGACGGTCGATGCGCCGGCAAAGCACCAGTTCAGCGTCTCACCGGCATGAAACGGCACCAGGCTCTCCGATCCCGGCGTCATCTTTTCGGGAACCAGACTGGATCGAAGCTCCAGAACAATGACGCCGTCGTTGAGCGGCAGACCGTAGAAGCGTGGGCCGTTTTCAGACGCAAAGGCTTCGAGATGGTCGAGCGCCCCCTCCTCGTCGAAGGTCTTTGCATAGCTTTCCATGGCAAAGGGCGCATTGAACACGCCCGCGCAGCCGCAGGAGGATTCCTTGTCGCCAACAGCGTGCGGCGCAGAATCTGTGCCCAGGAAGAACTTGGCGGAACCGGACGTCGCCGCTCGGCGCAAGGCCAGCCTGTGGGTCTCGCGCTTGGCGACCGGCAGGCAATAGACGTGGGGTCGGATCCCGCCATCGAACATGGCGTTGCGATTGATCGCCAGGTGGTGCGGCGTGATCGTCGCCGCCAGATTGGGGCCGCCGGCCTCCACGAACGACACGGCGTCTGCGGTCGTGATGTGTTCGAACACCACCTTGAGCGCCGGGAAATCCGCGATCAGCTTGGCGAGAATGCGCTCAATGAAGACGGCCTCGCGGTCGAAGATATCGACCTCGCGATCTGTCACCTCTCCATGGATCAGCAGGGGCATGCCGATCCGCTGCATGACCTCCAGCACAGGCTGGATGTTGCGGATGTCGGTGACGCCATGGGCCGAATTGGTGGTGGCGTTCGCAGGGTAGAGCTTGCAGGCCGTGAAGACGCCCTCCGCAAAGCCGCGCTCGACTTCGCCTGCATCGATGGTGTCGGTGAGGTAGCAGGTCATCAGCGGCTCGAAGGCCAGGCCCGGCTCAACGGCGGCGAGGATGCGGTCGCGATAGCCCTTGGCGGCCGCGACCGTCGTGATCGGCGGACGGAGGTTGGGCATGACGATAGCCCTTGCGAACTGCCTGGCCGTAAAGTTGACGACGGACGTCAGCATATCGCCGTCACGAAGATGGACATGCCAGTCGTCGGGCCGGCGAAGGGTCAGGCGGCGCTGCGCCACAGGGTGGGAGCCGGCTTCGGTCACAGGCCTGTCTGGGATCGTCATTCATCGGCTCCTTGGCAGGCGCGCCTGGTATCAAGACGCAGCGGTATCGGGCTTTGCGCTCTCATATCGCGTCAGCAAGTCCGCGAGCAATGCGTTTGGGAACCGACGGTTCTGAATGATGGCGTAGAAACTTTCCGTAAGCTGCGGGATCCGGCAGTGCTCGACCAGCACGCCGGATTCCAGCTCGTCACGGACGACGATCGGCGGCACCAGCGTCACGCCTTCGCGCTCGCGGGCCAGCAGGCGCAGCATCGCCATATCGTCGACTTCCGCCAGGATGATGGGCCGGATGCCCGCCAGATCGAGCAGAAGGTCGAATCCGACCCGGATGTCGCTGTCGAGGCTCGGAAGCAGAATGGGCTCGCTGCGAAGATCCTCCGGGAAGCGGAAGGGTGGCCTGCCGAGCCGCGGCCGGCCCACCAGGCTGACGGGCTGCTGGTTGAGCAGGTGATTGCGAAAGGGCGCGCGGGCGTCGCGCGGCGCGGCGCTGTTGGACAGAACCACGTCGATGGCGTGAGCTTCGAGCTGGGCGAGCAGGTCGCGTGTCGTGCCGGACCGCACGATCAACTCCACATCCGCGCGGCCGACCAGAGGGCGCAGGAACTCAAGCTGGAAGTTGCGCGACAGAGTCGTAAGCGCGCCGACCCGCAAGACCTGGGCGCTTGCGAGCGGCCGCCCTTCAAGGGTGCTCATCAACTCGTCTCCGGCCTGGAACACGGTGTCCGCATAATCCAGCGAGATCTGACCCGCCTCGGTCAGGACGAGCCGCTTGCCGACACGTTCGAACAGCGCGTGCCCCATCTGGTGTTCGAGTTTCTGGATCTGCACCGAGAGCGCCGACTGCGACACGTTCAGTCGCTGGGCCGCTCGGGTGAGGCTGCCTTCATGCGCGACCGCCCAGAAATAGCGGAGATGATTGAAGTTCAGGGTCTTCATATCGTTCTGTAAAACAGAAGGGTGTCACCGAAACAATGAATTTTCCGCACGCTCCGGAACGATCTAACTCGCCATCCAGTCCGCAACAGGCGGCGAGCGGGGAACAGCCAGTGCCAATCGATCTCCTGCCGTTTGCCGCGCCCCTGGCGCTGTTGGTGTGCGCCGCCGTCGGCTTCATCACCCCTGGCCGCAGGCCTCGTGCCCTTCCCCGGCTGGCTGAAGCCTCGGCCCTTGTCGCCCTGGTGGTCGCGGCGATCTCAGCGGGAGGGCTCGTCCTGCACGGCGCAGGGGACAGCCGCCTTATCGGGCTGCACGGCATCGGTCTGTCCCTCCGGCTCGACGCCGTCAGCGCCACGATGTTCCTTCTGGTCTCGTTCATTGGCTGGATCGTGGTGCGCTACACCGCCACCTATCTGGACGGCGAGGCGCGACAGGGCGCGTTCACTGGCTGGCTCTGCATGACGCTGGCCTCGGTGCTCCTCCTGGTGCTGTCGGGGAACCTGGTCCAGCTCGTTCTGGCCTGGATTGCGACGAGCCTCTCTCTGCACCGGCTTCTGCTGTTCTATCCGGACCGCGTCGCCGCCCAGCGCGCCGCCGCGAAGAAGCGCGTCACCGCGCGGCTCGGCGATGCGGCCCTGATCGCTGCGGCGGTGTTGCTGGCCCTGGCCTACGGCACAGCCGACATCGCGCAGATCCTGAGCAGCGCCCGCGCCGGAAACGGCGGCGGACTCGCGATGACGGCAGCGGGCTTTCTGGCGGTAGCGGCACTCCTGAAATCGGCGCAATTCCCTTTGCATGGTTGGTTGACCGAGGTCATGGAAACCCCGACTCCGGTGTCTGCACTCCTGCACGCCGGCGTCATCAACGCCGGCGGGTTTCTGCTGATCCGCTTCGCTGACGTGATGTTGCTCGCGCCGGGCGTTCTGGCGGTCCTGGTGGTGGTCGGCGGGTTCACCGCGCTGTTCGGCGGCCTGGTGATGCTGACCCAGCCTGCGGTGAAAACCTCACTGGCCTGGTCGACTGTCGCCCAGATGGGCTTCATGATCCTGGAGTGCGGGCTAGGACTCTTCCCGTTGGCTCTGCTGCATATCGTGGCCCACTCGCTCTACAAGGCCCATTCCTTCCTGGCCTCCGGCGGGGCGGTCGACCTGATCGCCGCCAATCGCAGGCCAGGTCCCGTGGCCATTCCCAAGGCCGGCGCGGTCGGGCGCGCCTTTCTTCTGGCGCTGGCGATCTTTGGCATCGTCGGGTTCGCGTTCGGCTTTCAGCAAAAGTCGCCGCAGGCCATCGCCCTGGGCGCCATTCTGATCTTCGGCGTCGCCTACATGCTGGCCCAGGGTCTGGCTGACGCCGCGCCGCGGGCCTTGACCCAGCGCACGATCGTCTACGCCGTCGCCACCTCGGTCAGCTACTTCGCGCTGCAGGCCCTGGCCGTCTGGCTTACCTCAGACGCGTTGCCCGAGGCCCCTGCGCCGGGCCCGCTACAATGGGCGCTGATGGTGCTCGCGGTCATCAGCTTCGGCCTCGTCGCCGTGGTCCAGGCGATGTTTCCGCTCTGGGCTTATCACCCGGCCGCCGCAGGATTGCGCGTGCATCTCTCCAACGGCTTCTACGCCAACGCAGTGTTCGACCGGCTGCTGCGCGGCTGGCGTCTGCGCAACGTAACTTGATCCGCCTGGAGTACGACAGATGATGAATTCAGAGACTCCGATCATGCCCGACACCCCAAGGCTGGACGCCGCTGCCGACCGCGCCGCCCGGGCGATCCCTCCGGTCTGGCCGCTAGCGTCAAGCGTTGCGGTCAATCCGTTCCTCGGCCAGACCGATGAGACCCTCGCCACAGTCGCCGCGCGTTTGGCGCGGGTAGCAGGCGTCGCGGTGACCATGCCCCGAAGCTGGTACCAGGAGCGGATCGCCAGTGGCGTCATCACGGACGGCGATCTGTCGGAGGCTTTGGCCGGCGCGCTTCAGACGCCGCGTCCGGCAAGCCTCGCCGCGCTCAAGTCGGCCGCCCTTGTCTCGAAATCGACTGAAAAAGCGCTGCCGACGATCGCGGACCTCGCCGCCGAGGTGTCGGGAATCGACTGGCCAGGGCTGATCGCGGAGCGCTTCGGGGCTTGGGCGGCAGGATACTTCGATGAGGGCCAGGCGCTGTGGGCCGCCCCACGCGGTCGAGGCGCGTACGCCGCCTGGCGCGCCGTCGCCACCCATGATCTGACACCCGAGATCGTCGGCCTGGCAGGCTTTGCCACCCGTGTTTCGGAGGCCCCGGAAACGGCTTCGGGCGCGATTGCGAGCGTGGCGCAGCGGATCGCAATTCCGGCTGAGGCCCTGGAAACCTATTTCCACCAGATGCTGATGACACTGGGCGGCTGGGCGCAATATGCCCGCTACCGGCTCTGGCAGGCGGAACTGGGCGGGACTGAAGACTCAACCATAGGCGACTTTCTGGCTATCCGTCTGATCTGGGAAGCGGCCCTCCTCGAGCGATACGAGGAGAAGATCGCAGATCGCTGGGAGGCGATTGTCGCCCATCATGCGGCACCCGTCAGACCGACGGCCGACCATGTGGTGGACGCCATCCTGCAGGACGCGTTGGAGCGCTCGGCGCAGCGAGCCCTGGCTGAAACGCTCGCGACGCCGATGACGCTTGCGACGGGCAAACGACCCGCGCTCCAGGCCGCTTTCTGCATCGACGTCCGGTCCGAGGTCTTTCGGCGGGCGCTGGAGTCGGTCAATCCGGATATACAGACCCTGGGGTTCGCAGGGTTCTTCGGGCTGACGGTCTCGCATCGCCGCTTTGCATCCGATGTGCAGGAGCTCCGGTTGCCCGTGTTGCTCAATCCGGGCTTGACCACGTGTTCTGGCGGCCCCGATGGCGCCGAGGCGGACCAATCGGCGCGGTTCAAGGCTCGCGCGAAGCGGGCCTGGGGTCGCTTCAAGCTCGCCGCCGTCTCTTCCTTCGCCTTCGTCGAGGCGACGGGCCCGGTTTATGTCAGCAAACTCGTCAGCGATGCGTTGGGACTCCACGCCACAGCCGCGCCCAATGATCCCGCGCCCCGCCTTGACCCCGATCTCGATCTCGCAACAAGAACCACGGCCGCCGGGACTGTGCTGCGGGCCATGTCGCTCACAAGCAACTTCGCCCGCCTTGTGCTTCTCGCCGGACACGGCGCGAACGTCGTCAACAACCCCCACGCCAGTGGCCTTCACTGCGGGGCCTGCGGCGGCTATTCCGGCGAGGTCAATGCGCGGCTGCTGGCGACGTTGCTCAATGACCCGGAGGTACGCTCGGGCCTTTCGTCGGAAGGGATCGAGATCCCCGCCGACACGCTGTTCCTCGGTGCCCTGCATGACACCACGACGGATGCTGTCTCACTCTACGCGGACGATCATTCGTCGGCGCCGCATCAGTCCGATATTCGCCAGGCGAAGCTCTGGTTGGAGGCGGCAGGCGTTATCTCAAGAGGCGAGCGGGCACTGCGCCTGCCAAGAGCGGGCGGGGAGAGCAGTGTTGAGCGTCGGAGCCGCGACTGGGCTGAAGTGCGGCCCGAATGGGCGCTGGCCGGTTGCAAGGCGTTCGTGGCGGCGCCGCGCCGGCGGACAGCGGGCAAGACCCTAGAGGGACGCGCCTTCCTTCACGACTATGACTGGAAGATGGACCGGGACTTTGGCGTTCTGGAACTGATCCTGACGGCGCCCGTGGTCGTCGCGAGCTGGATCAGCCTGCAGTATTATGGATCCACTGTGGCGCCGACCATGTTCGGCAGCGGCAACAAGCTCTTGCACAACGTCATCGGCGGCATCGGCGTCGTCGAGGGGAACGGCGGCGCAATGCGCGCCGGTCTTCCCTGGCAATCCGTGCATGACGGCGAGCTCTACGTCCATGAGCCGCTTCGCTTGTCTGTCTGCATCGAAGCGCCGCGCGAGGCGATGAGCGAGATCCTCAAACGGCATGAGAGCGTTCGCTCGCTGTTCGACAATCGCTGGCTGCATCTCTTCGCCCTTGATGAGGCCGGCAAGATGGCGTGGCGCTACGCCGGCGATCTGCAATGGACCGCGATGAGCGTCGCGTCCGATCCGGCCATTCCTCTGAAGATGGCGGTCTGACCTGTAAAACGCGGCGGCGTACACCCCTCCCGGCTGGAATCGGAGACCCTCCACATCCTGCGCGCAGCCGCCGAAACTGGAGTCTTGCCCGGCTCAATAGCTGCACGATCCTGAAAAGCCGGTCAGGCGGCGGCATCTTCATGTCAGTCCCTCTGCCATCGGCGCTCTCCTTCACGCCTGAACGAAAACTCTCGGCCGCCTGACGCCCTTTGGCGGCCATAGCTGTTGCTTGGCATGAGCGATGCGCCAGAGACGAGAATGTGATTAGGATCGGGCTCCTTTCGAGGTCCAGCGCCAGACTATCGAGCGGTCAGGGAGCACAATCGTGTCTGAACAATTTGCGGCCTCGATCTGGATGGGCTTCGCCGCATACCTGTCCTTGGGCACCCTGCTCTGGATCGTACTCACCTTGGGTCTCATGACGCGCCTGGATGCGTCGGCTGCCGGAGCGCCCTGGCCGGTAAAGGCCATCCTTGCACCCGGCCTGATCGTGCTCTGGCCGGCCATCCTGGTGTTGTTGTTCAAGCGACGAAAGCTTGCCGCATGAACCGCGCACAACGCAAAGCCCATGCGCGCACCTGGCCCCTGATCGCCCTGGCGCTGATCGTCATCGTCGGCGCGTCCATCACGGCAAAGCCGCAGGTCTCCGGCCCTGGCCCCGCCGCGCGAGACGAGGCGCCCCGCTGATGGCTCATGACTACAAACCCGTGCAATGGACGCCGTACAAGAAGGCGTTCGACGCCGTGCTCGCCCTTGGCGTGGCGGCCTTCATCGCCGCCTTCGTGGCGTCCGCGCTCACCGCCTTTCCGGGCGAGCGTCCCCTGCTCATCCAGATCCTGATCCGCGCGTTCGGCGCTGCGGCGCTGGCGCTGCTGACCTTGATTCTGATGATCGGCCCGCTGGCGCGGCTCTCCACGCGCTTCTTGCCGATCCTCTACAATCGCCGCCACCTTGGTGTCGTTTGTTTCGGTCTGGCCCTGACGCACGCCGCTCTGGTCGTCGTCTGGTATCATGGCTTCTCCGACATCAACCCGCTGGTCTCGCTGCTGACCTCGAACCCGCGCTACGTTGCCCTGCAAGGTTTCCCGTTCGAGAGCCTGGGCCTGATCGCGCTGCTGGTGCTGTTTGTTATGGCCGCCACAAGCCACGACTTCTGGAACACCAATCTGGGGCCCGTGCTCTGGAAGGCCATCCATATGAGCGTCTACTGGGCCTACGCCCTGGTCGTGGCCCACGTCATGCTCGGCGCGGTCCAGGGCCAGAAGGGCATGGCCTACGCCCTGATCGTCGGCGCAGGCGCCGTCTTGGTGACGCTGCTGCATGGTCTTGCCGGTCGCCGAGAAGTGCGCTTTGACCTCGAAGCGGCTAAGCCCGATCCACAAGGCTGGCTTCGCGTGGGTCTACCCCACGACATCGAGGATGGCCGCGCCAAGATCGTGGCCGTTGCGGATGGCGAGCGCATCGCCGTGTTTCGCGATGGCGAAAACCTTTACGCCGTGTCCAATCATTGCGCCCACCAAGGCGGCCCTCTGGGTGAAGGCCGGGTGCTGGACGGCTGCGTCACCTGCCCCTGGCACGGCTTTCAATTCAGACTCACCGACGGCCGCGCGCCCGAGCCCTACACCGACCGCGTGGCCACCTACGCCACGCGTGTCCTTGACGGCATCGTCTACGTGCGCACGACGCCAGAGGCCGCCGCATGAAAAAGCCCCCTTCGTTCTTCATAGGCTGGTCGAGCGACATCTCCGGCGTCGATCGCCGCTTCATGATCGGGGCTGGCGTGGCGCTGGTTGCGGGTGGGGCTGGGCTTGGAACAGCCCTTGGGCGTCTGCAAAACGCGCCGGGCGACGGCGTCTGGAACCAGGGCGCGGTGCGGGCCTGGACCGGACTGCTGCTGGCAACCCCCTATCCCATGCTCCGAACGCTCGATCTGGATGGCGCGCCGCGCACCGCGTTTCTCGCGACCTCGGGAAAAACTGCCGTGCAATTGCCGGCAAGCCTTGTCGGCCAAACGGTCACCGTCACTGCGAGCCTGATCGAACGCGGCGATCATGCGATGCTGGCCGTCGCAGATGGCCGTGATTGGATCGCGCCCATCACCCAGGCGCCCGCGATACCGCTGGCTTTCAGCCCTGAGCAAGACCTCGGGCCGGTGGGGCTAGTCGGTGAAATCCTCGACGCCAAATGCTGGTTTGGTGCCATGCGCCCCGGTTTTGGCAAAACTCACAAGGCCTGCGCCGCACTGTGCGTGCGCGGGGGCCTGCCCCTGGCGTTCTGCGCCGATGCGTGTGGCGACGCAGAGGCCCCGCTATTCCTCGACGAGACCGGTCGCCGCCACGGGCGCGCAATCCTGCCCTATGTCGCCGATCGGGTCTTCGTAAGCGGACGGCGCGTGCGGGTTGGCGACATAATGCAGTTTCGGGCGCCCATCACCGCGATCCGCCGGGTCTGAAGGACCCACTCTGATGAGTACCGACCAAGATCAGCAGGCCGAGCAGCACCATCAAGCCTCCCCCGTCCCAGCTAATCGCCCAAGCCCTGACAGCGCGCCGCGTTCGACGCCCTAGGCCCGGGGCTGGGCGAGGGCGTGGAAAGCGGCGGCGTGGCGAGCGTGGGGCGGGGCGCGGCCGGGCGCTGGGTGGGTTGCAAACC